>DATJOQ010000496.1:0-22868 GCA_035506935.1 Binataceae bacterium (SeqCode)
CGATAGCCGTTCTTCTTGTCGCACGTAACGGCTCCGCTTACGTCAGTAGTTTGCTTGCCGCTCTTGCAGAGATAGTGGAACGGCCTCGCCTTGAGCCTGTAGGCTTTCCCGCCGCAACGCGGGCATTTTACCTCGCCATCCGGCCAGCGCTTGCGCTCCAGAAAAGCCTTGCACGATGTCTCATCAGGGAATCGAGCAAGCAATTCTCGGAAAGTCATCTGCTTCGTATTCATGTCGAATACGATAGCAATTACCTATCTAGGTGTCAAGTATCGGACAATCCCCTCGTCAAGGGGGATTATCCAGAGCTTGACACTTCACCGTCTCTTCTTCGAGTCGGCGAGTCGATTTTATAGGTCGCTGCGCTTTGAGAAACGCTCTACCGGAAGGAACTAAGCAAGGCGATAGGTTGGTGCCAGATCAACGGTAGCATCAGAGCTTGCTGGAAACGTTATTCACCAAGGTGCTGACATCGGTGCCCAGCGCGTTGTAAGCAACCATCGCGGCCACCGCAATCGCGCCCAATATCAAAGCGTATTCCGTCATACTTTGTCCCCGGCATCGCCGAATACGCTCGCACAATCTCAAGATATTGTTCATATGTGTCCTACGCAGGCGCGTACCTTCAGCACCTTTTGTACCGAACCAATCGCCTTAATAGATCTCCCGAATTTGTCTTAGATCGCGTCGAATCGATACAAATTGCCTAAGAGCACTGTGCCAATTGTGTCTCAGACCCGGCCATGGTGCTCCCCACCAAATTCAGTCAGGCATTACGAAGGTGGATTGCTATATCTACTGAGAGAAAAATAAAACGCAAATAGCTGTTGAGAAATCATCAGGCCTAATTGGAATAGTACGTTGTGGACCTGCTCAGTCGAGTACATTAGTAATCGTACTGAAATGCGGGGAGCCGTGATTGTGGAGCTATCCAGTCCAGTATGTAGCGGCTAGTTCGCGGCGTCTCTGTCAAACGGGGATCATCCAAAATTCCGCACCACCTCTCGCAGACCGTCACAAAACCGCTCGGTCGAAAAGCAGTCGCGTCGCGAGTCGACGAAATGTCTGAGCTCGCGCTCGCGCACCGGATCGCGCATCACGGCGGCTAGTTTTTCGGCGCTCTCAATCGCATTCTCAAAAGTCAACTCGGGACGGTTGGCGACTATCTCGACCGGGCCGCCCGAATTATGCACGAAGGTGATACAACCCGCGCGCATCAGTTCCGCGACCGCGATGCCGAAATGCTCGTGCTCCATGGTGTGAAGGCCGTAGCGATGCTGCGTCACCTCGCGCGCCAGTTGTTCCCGGTCCAGATCCGACAGAATCCGGAACCATGGGCGACTTTTGGCGAGCGCCGCGATCCGTATGCCGTAATTCGGATCGTCCTTGTGACTGATAAGCGTCAGCCCGAGCTCTATGCCTCGACTGCGCACCCGATCAACGATCTCGACCGCCATCTCCCATCGCTTGCATCCGTTCATGCGCCCTACCGCCACTGCGGCGGGACGCCTTTGCTCCCAGGGTACTTGCGGGAAGCGCCCGGGCACGGGAGGGTAGAGCACTTTAGATTCTGTTCCGTGAACCAGTTTGATCTTGCCCGCCACGAAAGACGAGTTGGCCAGCGACAGATTGCGGCGCATTCCTTCGTTGGAACATCGCGCGACAAAGCCACATGCTCTGCGATATGAAGTCAGCAGGCCAGGGATCCGATGGAACCAGCGTAACTCGATATCCGGTCGCGGCAGGTAAACCCAGGGGAAGTGAACGTACTGGATTCCCGTGCGATTGAAATCGGCCTCGTTCTGCGTGCTCAGCACAATCTCAAACCGCTCCCGCCGATCGAGATTTTGAACCCAGCGCATCAGCATGCAGGCTTCGAGCAATGCGCCCGGGGTCGGGATAAATTGCAACGCGGCCTGATAACGGCGCGGTGCCACGCGCACGCTGAAATCTCCTGCGCGCAAAGAAGTTCCAAAGCTTTGGTTGAGCGACACGTAATCCACCGGCCCCAAAGTCGCGAGAGTTACGTCAAACTCGTCGCGTAGAGCCTGCAGCGCCCACGCCGCAACCGCGTTGCCGCCACCGCGCGAGCTGACATAGGGATGAGAGACGAGGACCCGCTTCCTCATACTCGCGCAGCGGTATCGCAGCGACCCGTTGAAACTAAGACGTCGGCATCAGGCATTCCACTGTCCCACGCGCAGGAAATCAGAAGATCATCGCGGCGGTCAAGGTGGCTTCATTCGAACACGGAACCTCTTGATGTTCTTGGCCTCGACCACCGCATCGCGCTTGCGTTACGGGAATATGTCGGGCGGCGCGGAACCAGTAATTGGAGTAGTTGGTCCGGGGATCGCAAAATCTCGGTGCGCAAATAACCCGGCATCGTCGTCGCGGTAGATAAGCTTCCAATCCGTGCTATTGCTAATCACCTGCCACGTATTGGTCTCGGGTGGCGCGATCGCAAACTCATGCTTGTAGCCCTTCAGCACTCGCGCCGCGCCGGGGGCTCCTTCTTCGAGAACGAAATAGTCATTGATTACTTCCGCTGGATATACAGTATCGTAGCGGCCGTCGATAAACACTTTACTATCGGGCCCGAGATGCCAGATAAGGTATTCACCCCAGTTGTAAATCGAGAGCACATTGCCGTGCAAATGATGCTGCTTCATGAAGCTGACTGCGCCACATGGATTCGGCGCAATTGATTCGAGGGCGGGGGTAAATAGATATTCGACCAATAGCAAGATGGCGACGGCTGTCGCGAAAAGCTGGCTCATGTATTGCCGACCAAAAACGGTGGGTTGGCCTGCGGCCGGCGCGCCCAAGTTCTCTCGCGCCGCAGCCCGCCTCGCCGCACGACCACCCTTAACGACATATGCTTGCCAGGCGAGACCAAGATGTCTACAAAACGGCACGCTGGTCACAATTACGGCAAGCGGCAGATTACGCATCGATACCAGCGCGGCCAGCGAATAGACGACCGCGATTGCAATCAGCGCTCGATCGTTGCCTTCCGGAGCCAAATAAATGCTAACCGCCAGCGCCATCAGGAAGCTGATCGCATATACAAAAATCACTGCGGCCGGAATGTATGTTTTCCAAAGCCCGGCGATCGCGGTGGTGAGCGGCTTCCAGTCGTTTATCACGGTTCGCGTCAAAGGATTAGCGAGTGCGTGCCCAACCGCATACCAACCTCCGATTCCATACGGATTGATCAGCGTTGCCAGCACGCCACCGATCGCGACCAAGCTCAGATTAGCAGCGCGACGCCAATCTCGACCGGCAAGGATGGCCTGCATCGAGGCGACGGAAGCATAGATGCCGAGCGCACCCAGCCCCGCGATGAAACCGCCGTGAAAATTCGCCCACAGCGCCATCATCGGCACCGCTATCCACAGTTCACTAGTGCGACGATAGTTGTCCCTCGCCAGCAGCCATGTCAGCACCGCCAGCAGCATGAACGTGAACATCTGCGGCCGTATCATCATCTGACTCGAAATAGCCGGCGCGGTTAGCATCACGACACCCGCTCGAATTGCGCCCAGGGATTGGGTCTCGCTCAACGCAAGCACCAAAAACAGTATCATCGCCGCGCTGCAGAAAAGCTTGAGTAACTCGAGTCCGAAAACACCAGCCGAATTGTAGGCCAGCGCAAATATCACTTCGGATAGCCATTCGTGATTGCGCCACAAATGCCCAGGCGCGGAATACGAGTACGGATCGTATCGAATCAGATGACCCGCGTTGAGGATCGCTTGGCCAAAGCGGATGTGCCCCCACAGATCCGAATCGGCGAAAGTGAAGACATCGACTACTCCTATGGCGAGCAGCACGTACGCCGCTGGATAGCCAGATCGCGCGGCAATCTCGGACGCACTCTGTATGGACCTAGCATCTTCGTCACGTGATCGCTTCACTCGACCGCGCGCCGTCGTCCTAGATCGTGACGAGACCATCGACTTTGTTGCCATTAAAGTGAATGCATCGTGTTATACTCGGTTGGTATAATGTGATGTCGATAAGTAATAGTTCAGTCGACGGTTGCTCACACTAGTATCTCTTCGGATTATGATTCGCGCCGTGGCAAGTCAGATAGCAACTGCCATGACCAGGCCGGCCAGGATCGGGGTCGAATTCGAATCGTCCGCTGCTTGACGGCTTGACCACGCGAACGCCGGTCTCCGTCATCACCATGAAATCAATCAGGCTGCGGTTCCGCGGCGAACCGTGCGCATCGTGGCACACCGCGCACGAGGCGCGCTGCTCGATAACATGTTTTGCGTGCGGAAAACCGCTCGTGCCAGATATCAACACCGAGCGACTGTGGCATCGGTAGCAGAGAGCATAGCTTACGGGCGATTCCATCGACGGGTCCTCGGTCTCGTATTGCTCGGCCAGGATCGGTTCCCATCGCGAACCATGCGGACCGCGAGGACTGCTCCCGTTGGGCCGCCACTGATCGCTGTTGTGGCAATCGACGCACGAGATCATGCTCGATGCCGTATAGCCTGCCTCGAGGCCGGCAAGCGTCACATCCTCACTCGGCAGCGCAATCGGATGATGGGAGCGGCTGCTCGGGCCAATTCGCAGACGAATATTACGCGTGGTCTCCTGCCGCAGGATTCCGGGCGTGGTCGGCTCGATAAGGCCGTGGCATTTTAAGCATATTTCGTATTCATAGTTGGCTTGGTTGACGACGCTGCCGGCAATATTCACTCCTTCCACTCCGCGCAGAGAGCCTGAGGATATGAGTACTAGCTGATTAGCTATATGCGCTTCGTCCGCCGAGGCCGCATTACTCGTTGCGTGCGGATTGTGACAATCCACGCAGGTCACGTGACGTGCCATCGTGATAGGGTCCTCGTTGGGCTTATGAGTCCACTGCCTGCTGACAATCGGATGGCGTGAAGGTTTGAGAAACTGTTGCGCAATGTTGGCCTGCGCCATCGTCCCGTCGTGGCATATAGTGCAATTGGCCGGCTCATTAGCCTGCGCCATCAGCCATTCAGGATGTGCGGCAGCGTGAGTCCGATGGCAGTTCAGGCATCCGTTCTCCGCGACTGTAGGATACGCATCCGGCAACCAGGGGCTTTGCCCGCCACCTTGCCAATGCGCAGTCGAGGTCGCGTGGCTCGAGGTCGGCCAGTCGGTTATGCGATGACACATTACGCACTGAGCGCTGAAGCGATTATCCACTCGCAGAAAGTTCGGCAACTGATCCTGATGCGGATCGTGACAGGTCGTGCACTGAAGCTGCTGAGTATCGTCGAGGCGAACCGCACGAGGCAGCGCGGCCGGGTCTACGAGTTCGCCCTGTCTCAGGGCTAGATTGCTATCGTACACGAACGAAATCGGATGGCTGCCCGAAAGATCCGTGCCGAACAAAGTCTTGCCGGTCAACGCTGGCAAGTTGAGTTTGGTGTCGGCCGGGACCAGGCGCAACTTGCTGAGCGCTATTACTCCGTCGTGGCAGGACAGGCACAAGCGCGAAGAGCCGGTAGGTTGATTCAGCGCAGCCTCCATCGTGCTGCTTTGATAGAGCTTATAGCTGACCGGCGGCAGATCCCTATTCCATAACGCGCGCAAGGGCTTGGCGTTATGCGGCGTGTGGCAAAAGACGCAGATTCCTGATTGCTCTTTGTCACGAACCATCCCCGGTCCACTGGGACTGAGATTGTGGACTGTGCGCGCTATATCGGTTCGCGCGTCGGCCGGCGCAGAAAAGATTATTAGACACGTTCCCGCCGCCAACAGAAGGATCAGTATTCGGACATCGTGGCGACTCGCGTGATCCGGTCGAGCGCACCGCCAGCACCGATCGCGCGCCGTGTTCATCAGTTCCGGGTTAAATCCGCTGGCTGCTTCGGCGCTTGAGTGCCGCCCAGGAACTCGAATACCTGAATTCGCCGATTAAGCGAGTCGGCCACATAGATCCGGTCCTGCTTACTAATAAATGCGCCCTCCGGCAGCCAGAACTCCCCGGGCTGAGTGCCGCGGTCACCGAACGAGAGCAGCAGTCCGCCGTCCTCATCGAAAATTTGCACCGCGTCAAACAGCGCATCGACCACATAGAGATGGCCTTCGCTATCTACCGCGACGCCTTTGGGCGCCGCGAAATCGCCCGAGCCGTCCCCGTGATGGCCTCGCTTCCAAAGAAATCGACCGTTCTGGTCAAAGGCCTGAACGCGATAATTGAGCGCGTCGGTCACCAGCAGCGCGCCCGCCCGGTCGAGCGTGAGGTAGCTGGGGTAGTTGAATTCGCCGTCGTGGTATCCTCTTTTTCCCCAGGTTAAGAGATGACGCCCGTCGGATGCGTACACCGCGATACATTGTCCGACGGAATCTGCCACGTAGAGGCGGTCAGAGATTTCGTCGTACGCAAGCGCCGCCGGGCGCCTCAGACTGCCTTGCGCGACTGTCCGCAACAATTTCCCTTCGCGATCGAGCAGGAAAACCTTTCTCAGGTAGGAATCTGCGACGAAGACCGAACCGTCCGGACGGTCGGCGATCGCCACCGGCGACATCAGCGCGGCACCGCCGACTTCCACTACCTTTGTCGACCGTTGATTCTCAGGATCAAAGATCCACACCGCGCCCGCGCCCGAATCGGCAACGTAAATTACACCATCGCGCTCCGTTACTCCCGTCGGCCTCACCATGCGACCCTGGCCATTGCCGGTAACCGCTTCGACCAGCTTGCCCAGGAATGACTTCTCGATGCCGATATCGCGGGCCTCTGCGATGCTGCGAACATAACGGATCCTGCTTGGAGCCGGCGGTTGCGGCCATATCAGCCGCTCATACGATCCCGCAACGGCCGGATTAGACGGCTCCACGCCAGTGCTTGAAACCTCGCACGCCGCGGTACTCAAAAGCAGTACCGATGCGATTACTAATTCAAATCGCCACATCCTCCGTCTGCCTAATAGAACAGCCGGCTAACACGAATTTCGATTCGCAAGTCGCGGCTTTCCACCGCGCCCCAAGTGCGGTCGTACCACGAAAGAGTAGGTGCGATTTGCAGCTTTCCCAGTATGAACCTGACTCTCAGCCCACCCTCTAACTCCTTCTGCGTGGGGAATTCGCTATCCTGGAGATTACGCAGCGAAGCGAATATCGCCGCGCTACCTTCGTTTCCAAGGGGTCGATCTCCGTCGAACTGAAATGCATAACTCCTGGTGCGATGACTAGGGGCGGTATAGTCGGTGAGAGTTTCATCGCCAGTAATACTCAGTAAAATATCCCATCCCGGATGGTATGAGATATTCTGCGATAAGTCAGTCGTGTTGAATGAGACATTGCTCGAATCAACGGTCTGATACATCGCGTTTGCGCGCGTGGTAATGCGCGTCCAATCCTGATGGATACCAAGGCTGAACGTATTGCTTCTCATATGCTGCAAAAACTGAGCGCCCTCACCGCTCAGCAGCGTTTGCTCAATTGATTCGTAAGCGTATGACCAATCAATCAGCGGAAAATTCATTCCGATAGTGATGTTTTTGGTGGTCGTCGAGAAACGTGCATTGGCCGGAACCTGGTAGGTATAACTTACCTGCAACGGATCTCCGGGCTGAATCACGAAGCTGGTCGGCACGCGCTTGAGTTGAGTATTGTTGCCCAACTGGAGCACGACGTAATCAACGTTCAGTTCGCACGGAAGCCTGGAGCCGCCACGTGTATCAACCACCACGATCGTCTCGGTGATAACGAACGTATTGTTCAGGCTGAAGGGCGTGTCGTTGATCGGAGTGGTATGGGGCTCGTCGGTTACCTGGATCCGGGACGACGACAGACTATTATCTTGAAACTCGTATTGCCCGCTGGTGTTTAAGAAGAAAGTGCCGTGCCACGGGAGCCAGTGACTATAGCTATTTGATCCGGCAATCCAATAAGAAGCTATATCGCCGTTAGGCAGAGTCTGTCGGGTCGCGGCCAGATCGAGCATCTGGGTGAAATTCGCGTACCAGCGATGGCGTAAAATAAACTGGGCGAGCTGGTATGTGGTGGCGCCTAAATCGCCCACGTTGTTGTACTGAAATTGATATTGGCTGCTGCTCGACAGATTCTCGTAGTGATGAATATCGAGCGTTTGGTTGACGAAGAGATTTTCCTGCAGCCCGCCGGTGCCGTCGCGCGAGTAATAGAAAACGTTCGAATCCCACGTGCGATTCAGCGTTGGTCCGAAATCCTGGCTGTAATCAATTCCAAATTCCTGAGTCTGAAAGTCCAGATGGCTGGTGCCGGTGTCGCGTTCGTTATCAAACTGATAGCGGAACCTGAGGTCGGCGGTTTCAAAGCCCTTCTCGGCGGTATAGTCGACGATTTCGCGCTGCTGATCGAGCTCGTATTTCTCCCCAAGCTGGGTCGTGGTCTCGTCAAAATTTTCTTCACGCAACGACAGCCTGGAACTGAAATAGTATAAGCCGTGATCTTTGAGTATGCTGTCCTCGAGGAGCTGGCCTATCAGCCCGTAGCTGGAATTGTTGCTCTGAGTGCGCCCGCCGAAGGTAGTATCCGAAACGCTCTGAGACTGATTGGCAAATACTGAGGCGTTTTCGGGCCATTGAGGAAACAAACTGCTATTGAAGTTATATCCCCAGAGCAGCCCGTCGGTGTAAAGCCCGGGCGCGTGGGAGACGCGGTCCTGCTCCTGGAAAAAATCCAGGTTCAAGCCGGCGCTTCCCATCAGCAGGCGCGGATCGATCAGGTAGAAGCCGTCGTTTGCAACCGACGCCAACTCGTCGGTTCGGCTCCGGGTGAGCGTGAGCGACGAGCCTGCGCTTTTCGAATCCTGATCTTCGAACAGATAAGCGCCTTCCAGCGTCCCCCGCCAATCGCCGAGTTGCACGCCGCCTTCATAATCCTCAAGCGAGAATGCGAAGCTTTTTTTGGTCCTTAATACAATTGACGCAAACAGCATCATCGAGAACAACAAGCATGCAACGCGCACGGTCACTTGCGATGGCACCGATCGCAATTGTCGAAGCTCGACGCCTCAAACGAGGTCTTGCCTTCATGACAGGCGCCGCAGTATTTGCCCGCGCTGATCGCGTCCATCGTGATGTTGTCGGAACCGGGCTTCATCTTGAACAGCGCGTCGTGGCAGACGTAGCACTTGTACAAAGTGCGATGGAGTTCGTGGGGGAATACTGCGGGCGGAAACGCTTGCGCACCTGGCGTCGACACCTTGCGCCGCAGGACGAGATCACCCGACGCCACTGCGTAGCTCAGCGATGCTATCAGCACGAATCCAATGACGCCGATGACGCCTGCCGCTTGCGTCACTTGCTCTTCCCCATCATCAAATGGCAGCGGGCGCAGCCAGTGGTTACCGCAAACGCCACCTTACCGTGACACAAACCGCAAGAATTGCCCGCGTACAGCTGCGCCATCTTGATATCATCGCCGCCCTTCTTCATTTTGAATTGCGCCGGATGACAATTGGCGCATCCAAGCCACTCAGTATGGCTCTTGTGAGAGAACAGCACTTTCATCGCAGGTTGATTCTTTGGTACCAAGTCGACATCCAAATTGAATGGCCTCTGATTCTTTGCTTTGCGATCGATACCTGGCTTGGGCGATATCAAGTTCTCGTCCAAAGCGCGCACCCAGTCCGGCTTGCCGCTCTTGTCTTTCGGCAGTCGCGGCAGTAACTGTGCGAACCACTCCTGCCCCTGCTCTTGCCGAACAACCGCAACTTGAATCGACGGCGTGGGGGTCGCCGACACTACCGGCGGGGGTGGGCGCCTTGGATGCCTGACCACTGGTTTTAACTGCGATGTTTCTCCCGGCTTTTCCACGCCTTCAAACAAGAAAGACAACACCTGGTAACGCTTCTCCTGACTACACCCGGCTATCGCATTCGCGATTGAAATAAGTAGCAACAGCAGAATAGTTAAGTATCCTGCCCACTTCATTTTCTGCCTATTGTGGAAAAATCGTACGACTCACTAAGATATCCGCTAGCGTTGAAGTGAGACTGTAGGCATCTCTGTTACGACAGTGCTTTAGATAGCTACTGTCAAACATTTCTGGCAATTCTATTTGCGCGCTACGTGAGACTATGCTGAGACTACACTCGACTAACTGCAGTCAACCTCCGAGACACTCTAATTCCCTTGCCGTTCTAAGATGTGTTCGCAGTGGTAAGAGAGTCCGATTCATTTGTTGTGACACTCGTTGCAGATGTAGGTAGAACCGCCGCCACTGACCATACCTCGGACGAGGTCTATGTCCTGCGCCTGCTTGTTGTGCACATCGTGGCAGGAGGTGCATTCGATTCCGGCGCTGCCGGATGTGCATCCGCTGGCGGGCGACCTGCTCACCCCGCCGTTTGAGTTTTGATAGAGCTGGATTGGTGAGGCCGGGCTAGCTACCCATTCGGAGCTGACGATCGCGCTACCGGTCGTGACGCCATTGTAGGTGCTGGGATTGCCGCCGCAAGGATACGGCATCGCCACCGGATGAGTACTCATCATGTTACCGCCGATTCCGACGATTATGTATGAAGGACAATCGAGATCGTACAGACCGTTGCTGTTATCGAGCTGGCAGGCAGCAGTGCCGGGAACCGGAGTTTGACCCTGATACCAATTGATAGTGCTTGCCGAGACGCTGCCGTCATGACAACTGAGGCATTTTGAGGTCGGTCCGGCCCAGTTGTTGGCGATGGTGGCGTAGGGAGTACCGGCCATGGTCACGGCGTTGGCTTCCCAGGTGAACTGAGTATTGTTGCTCAGGTGATGGTTCCATAGCAGCGCGGTCTGAAGCGCCTTGTGAGGGGTATGGCACAGCGTGCACTGACCCACCGTGGTGTTGGTGCCATTGAGATTCACCGTACCGTCATGGGCCGCACCGGGGCCATTGACGAAGTCATGGAACGATCCGTTGAAGCCGGAGCCACAAGCAACGTTGCCGCAGTTGCCATTGGCGAACACGGCTACCGGCGTGCGCGCGATCAGGACCAAGGCCACGATCGCAACCGCGATAACGGTGTCGACCCACCTAATCCATTTCATTTCGTCTTCCCCCCTTGTTTGGTTATTAGATTGACGTGGGCACCGCAGTTCACTTGCTCGCGGTTGTAAGTGTCGAGGCGCCACCCTGAGTATCGGCGAGCGCGGTATTGACTAATTGGTATTCCTCAACGCGATGGTTGATATAGTCACCAACGTAGATATGGTTATTCTTGTCGATAGCCATTGCGGTTGGATTAGCGAGCAAACCAGGCATCGGCCCGCGGCCAGCGAAGAACATCAGCACTTGTCCCTTGCTATTGAAAATTTGCACATTGCTCCAGGCGGAATCGACTACATACAGATCGCCGAAAGTATCTATCGCAATCCCTTTGGGCCGCCCAAAATTCCCCGGCGTATCGCCATTGGCGCCGACGGTTCTCAGGTAATTCCCGTTGGGATCGAACTCCTGCACGCGGTTGTTCAGCGTGTCGGTGACGTAGATATCGCCATTGCCGTCCAGCGCGATATACGTGGGGAACATGAACATACCGGGTTGATTACCCTGTCCCTTCCCGATGTGACCGAGCAGCCGCCCGTCCATCGCGAAGATTTTGACGGTGTGCTCGTTGGATACCTTGGTGGCGGTATCGACCACGTAGATCCTGCCGCGCCGGCGATCGATAGCGATACCAGTAGGTTTGATCAGGCTCTTATCGCTGATGGTCCTGAGTTGTTTGCCTGACGGATCGAAGACCGCGACCTGCCTGCGGTCCTGATCGACCACGTAGAGGTTCTGCTCGCCGTCGAGCGCCAGGCCAAGAGGATGCGAGAACCCATCGAGCTTCGAAAACCGCTTGTGCGCAAGCTCGAAGATGAAGACCTCGTTCCAAGCGGTGTCGGAGATGTAGAGCGTGTCGGCGTCGTCGGACACCGCCAGGCCCATCGGCTCCATGATCTTGTTGACCCTCGGCTTGGTACCGGCAACGAAGTTAACGATCTCCTCGGAAATGGTGGTGTCGTTGGTGAGATCTTTGTCGCTCAGCAGGCTGTGCACGAACTCGATGCGCGTGATGTCGGGCGGCGGCGGCCACGAAAGCCCGGCCGGCTGCGCGGGCTTCGATTGCTGAGTAGCGCAGTCCATCATCGTCAGCAGTGCAAGACAGACGATAGTTCCGGCCAGGGTTAGTAAGGCGCACCGACGCGATATCATCTTCACCTCCCGCTCTGGGCTCGTGATTTGCTGGAGCGAGGTTCGAGCGGCATTTGCAATCGAAAGAATCCAGCAGTGATCACGAGGACGGCTTTGGGTTAAAAACCAAAACCGATACGCTCGTTTTCCAGTCAGATGGAACTTTTGAAGTCATCCTCATCGACGGCTCTCGGGTTTTCTGCCAAAATCCCACGCCTGATTGGGGTTAACGGCGTGAAAAAAGGTTTCTTTTCGGTGAAAGCTGTCGGATGGCGCGCGCGGGTCGCGCGACTCGCTTCGACGCGGCCTGCTGTTGGCGAAGCCTGCCTTCCTGGATTGACGTTGCGCGACGAGCGTGAGTGCGGCCGTGAGGCTATAGCGGTCTGATGAACTTCGGTCGCGGCTGGCTGTTCGTAATTCCGCTGTTGGTCTTCATCGGATTGGGGATGCTTTTGAGTTGCGGCGGCGGTGGCAGTAGCTCATCGGCGACTCCCGGACCACCGGGTCCGTCGATTCTATCCATCTCGATCTGTCCAGGACCGCCGCCGCCTCCCACGCCCGCGCCTACTTCAACGGTAACGATGGTGCCGAGCCCGACTGTGGCCCCGACGCCGTGCCCCAAATTCATAGCAACCTCGATCCCACAAGCCTGCATACTACAGTTGCACGCGGTGGCGACACTCAACGATAACACCACCATCGACATCACCAACGACGCCTCGACTAACTGGACCAGTTCAAGTCCAGAGGATCTGCGGCCCACCATCATCGAGGGAACCCAGGGCCTATATACAGGTATAACCGAGGGCATGACCGCCGATGCTTCGGTTATCGTTCCCGGCGTGGTGAGCCCGCCGGTCTCTGTGACGATTGGAACGCCGCTGCCCGTCGGCACCGCTTGTCCGCCACCAGTGATAGTGCCGCCGACGCCAGCACCTACGCCGGCGGCTACCTCGGATCCGTAGGGGGTCGGCTGTTTGGTGGCGGCAGCCATTTTGAGTTAGAAATCAAAGCGCGCACGACGCGACGCGCTGAACTCAAAAGCCTAGCAGGCAGAGCTGAATTATGGCTGGCATCGACATCATCAGACGAAGGCTGAAGGAAGAACGGCTGCCCGATACTCCCGACGAATTGGGACATAAGAAAAAGAAGCCGCGCGAAGTCGCCTTCATGGATGTCAACCTATGCTTCCCGTGCGGCAAATGTCCGGAATTTTGCCCGGTCGGATGTATCGAATACATGGCGCCGAATTCGGTCGACAATCGCGGCCTGCAGCCGGTGCAGGATCGATTCCAGGAATGCATCGGATGTTACATCTGCGTCGAAATCTGCGCGTTGCTCACCGATTATGACGCCATCCGGATGTACGACGTAAAGCTGGTCGAAGAAGCTCTGGGCGTCAAAATTGGCGATAATCCTCCTGCTGAACCGGAACCCGCCAAACCCTACGAAGAATTTTTCTCGGAAGGCGGTATGTATCGTCATCTGGGCAAAGGCTCTCGAATCCGCGAAAAGATGACCGCCGAAGAGCGCCAGCTTTTCGCAATCGAACGAACGCGCGGTTAGAGCGTCTATTTTTACTTCTTGTTCGCTCGCGCAATTGGCCGAACGGTCAGTCTGCTTGCACGATTGTTAAGAGTCGACTCAAGATTCATCGGCGTAAGATTGACAGCCGCCGCACCCCGACGATAGCTTTCTTTAAACCTGTTGAATTCGATGGAACGTCAAGCCAGACGGGCGCAGGTGTTGCGTCATGCGAAGCGCATATTCGCGCGCAAGGGTTACCATCAAACCAACATCGCCGACATCATCTCGCAGGCGCGCATCGCTCGCGGCACATTCTACATCTACTTTCAGAATAAAAAGGACTTGTTCCAGGAGCTGCTGGACCAGGTGCTGCGCGAGCTCAGCACTCGTATCCAGCGCATCCGGCTCGGTCCGAATGAGCCCATCCCGGCGGATCAGTTGCGTAACAACCTGCGCCGCGTGCTCGAGTTCGTGCTGGCCGAGCGCGAGCTGACCGACATCTTGCTCAACCATTCGAGGGGCTTTGATAGCGAACTCGACGCTCGCATCGCCGATTTCTACAGCCGTGTCACCGACCAGATTCAGCGCTCGCTCGATCTCGGCGTCCAGATGAGTTTCGTGCGGCCGTGCGACACGCGGAGCGTTGCCCGATGCATCCTGGGCGGAATCAAGGAATTGGTTGGCCAGATTTCGCACGAAGATCAGCACAACACCGAAGCTCTTGCAGAAGAAGTGCTCAATTTCGGCTTGCGCGGCGTGGGACGCCCGGAGCTGTTGCAAACATTGACGCGGGGTGGGCCACCGGAAACGGGTGAGCAAAAATTTTTTCCTCGCGACTAGACTGACATGTCAGTTCAATCGAACAACCGCTCGCGCAAATCTCCCCCAGTCACCCGCGGCGCCGCTTTCTACGATCTCGACGGCACCCTGACCGACCTCAACCTGCTGCACACAGCCGCGTTCTTCGCGTCGAACCTGGCGCAATGGGGCGGGCGGCTCAATTACGTCTTCGGCCTGGTCGGACGCCTGCCACGGATCATGATGGCTGAGATGCGCGACCGTCATCTGTTGAACGTCACGCTGTTCGAATCCTTCAAGGGTATTTCGCGCGATCGGCTCGAGCTTTTGGGCGACGAATACGCGGAGCGCTACCTGGCGCCGCGGCTCTATCCGCAAGCGCTCGAGATCATTGAACGCAATCGCGAGATCGGCTTCGAACCGGTCCTGGTGAGCGGTTCGCCGGATTTTGTGATCCTGCCGCTTTGCCGCCGCCTCAAAATCGCGAGCTTTGCCGCCAACCAATTGATGTACTTCCGCAACCATGCGACCGGGCAGTTGCGCGAGCCGGTGATGGCGGGCCAGGAAAAGACCGCGTGGTGCATCGATTATGCGGCCGAACGCGGCATCAACCTCGCACAATGCTGGGGCTACGCGGATTCGCACTACGATTTGCCGTTCCTGACCGCGCTCGGACATCCGGTGGCGGTGAATCCTGATCGCCGGCTGGAGGCTTCTGCGCGCAGCCGTCAATGGCCAATCGTCCGTTTTGCCCGAGCCGGCTCCAACGGAGGCGGCGCGTCGCGATGACATCCTTACAGGCACATGGCTGGGGCCGGAGCGTGCGGCTTTGCGCCCCCTTACTCAAGAGGAACCGCTGATGGCGCGTGCGGAGGCTAAACTCAAGGAACTCAAGCAGCTCGATCTCAAGCGCGACGTTGGCGCGCGCCGCGATTTGGTGGTGACGCTTAATCGCCGCTCCGAATCGCGGCTGATCGCGTACGGCGACGATTTTCTGTTCGAGAAGCTGCCGGCCGGCACGCGCGTGATCTATCCGCCGCCGCCGATGGACGCGGTTCCCGACCCCGACGTCGCGATTCGATATGCGCTGCTTCATCCGGAGAACGCCGATCCGTTGTTCGCGCAGCTCAATCCTAACATGCGCGTCACCATCGCGATCGACGATATCAGCCTGCCGCTGCCGCCGATGCAGCGTCCGGATATTCGCGAGCGGCTGCTGAACATCGTGATGCAGACACTGGCCGATTACGGCGTCGACGACGTTCATCTGATCATCGCGACCTCGCTTCATCGACGCATGACCGAAGCCGAGATTCGCCGGATGGTGGGTGAGCGCGCCTTTCGCGCGTTCTGGCCCGAGCGCCTGTACAATTTCGACGCGGAAAATCGCGCGGAGCTGACGATGCTCGGCAAGACCGATCACGGCGAGGAGGTTTGGCTCTCCAAACGCGCGGCCGAGTCTGATCTGCTGATTTATCTGAACATCAACCTGGTGCCGATGGACGGCGGCCATAAATCGGTCGCGGTTGGACTCGCGCCCTATCAGAGCCTGCGCTATCACCACAACTCCGCCACCCTGCGCGACAGCCATTCATACATGGATCCGACCCGCTCCGGCCTGCATCGCGTCGCCGACCGGATGGGAAAGGTGGTCAATCGCAACGTCAACGTCTTCACGCTCGAGACCGCGGTCAACAATCGGATGTACGGCGGGATGCTCGACTTCCTGCACAAGAATGAAGACCGCTTTTCCGATTGGGATCGCACGCGTCTTAAGGGCTTCAAATGGACGATGCGCAATCTGTCCGACGATCTGCGCCGCCAGATCCTCTATAAATACTCCGCGCCCTACGGGATGACCGGAGTATGGGCGGGCGAAACTGAGGCGGTGCACAAGAAGGCGCTGGAACGGGTGTTCCAGCAGTACGCGGTACCGGTTTCCGGCCAGTCAGACATCCTGATCGTCGGCGTGCCGTACATCTGCCCCTACAACGTCAACTCGATCATGAATCCGATCCTGGTGCAGTGCACCGGGCTCGGCTACCTGTTCAACATGTATCGCAACAAGCCGCTGCTGCGCGCCGGCGGCACGATGATCATCTGCCATCCGCTGCGCGACGAATTTCATCCCGAGCATCATCCGAGCTACATCGAGTTCTTCCATCGATGTCTCGCGGAAACCACCGAAGGTCCGGCGCTGGAAAAGAATTTCGAAGCCGAGTTCGCGCGCAATCCGACGTACATCCACATGTATCGCTACGGCCACGCTTATCACGGTGTGCATCCGTTCTACATGTGGTATTGGGGCGAGCCCGCGCGCCAGCATGTCGGACGCGTGATCGCCGCCGGATGCGAAGACCCGGCAGTCGCGGCGCGGCTGGGCTGGGACGCGGCCGACAGCCTCGACGAAGCGATCGCGATGGCGACCTCGGACCTCGGCCGCTCGGCCTCGATAACGTATCTGCATCTGCCGCCGCTGGTGATCGCCGATGTCGAATAGCAACGGCAGGCGCACCGCGTCGCGCCGCTCCGAAGACATGATGCCACCACTGCAGCAGGTGCTGGACAAGCGGCGTATCCTGCTGACCGGCGCAACCGGTTTTCTCGGCAAGGTGTTCTTGTACCTGCTGCTGCGATCGCATCCCGAGCTCGAGCGTATATACGTGCTGATCCGTGGCGATCGCCGTTCGAGCCTGAGCCGCTTCCGCCGCGAGATTCTGGATTCACCCGCGATGGAGCCGCTGCGCGCGCACCTGGGCGCGGGTTTCGATCGCTACCTCGAAGAAAAGATCGTGGTGCTCCCCGGTGATATCACCGAAGAGGGCCTGCTAACCGACGACGGCCATCATCCAAAGCGCGGCGAGCTTGACGCCGTCGTGCATTGCGCGGGGCTGGTGAATTTCGAGGCGTCGCTGGAAAAGGCGCTCGCCGTCAACACGCTCGGCATCCTCAATGTTGTCGAGTTCTGCCGCAAATTCGACGCCGCCCTGCTTCACGTCTCGACCTGTTACGTCGCCGGCATCGCCGACGGCCATCGCTTCGAAGACGAGGTGCCGGTCGATTGGTGCCCGGACGATCGGCGCAAGCACTTCGACTTGAGGCGCGAGATCCGCGACGCGCGCGCGCTGGTCGATCGCATCGAAACCGCCTCGCACGATCAGGCACTGACCTCCGAATTTCTCGCCAGCGCGGAGACCAGCGGCGAGAATCGTGAGATGGCGCTGGAGACGCGCCGCAAACGATGGGTCGAAGAGCGCCTCAAGCAGGAAGGGCTTGCGCGCGCCATCAATCTCGGATGGCCCAACACGTACAGCTACACCAAGAGCTTGGGCGAGCAACTGGTCTTGGCCGCGCGCAAGGAACTCGACGTCACGGTGGTGCGGCCGGCGGTTATCGAAAGCGCGCTCGCCGATCCGTTTCCAGGATGGAACCAGGGCGTCAACACCAGCGCGCCGCTGACTTATCTCTCGGGCGAGGGCTATCGATTTTACCCGGCGCGCGCCGATTTAGTGCTCGACGTGATGCCGGTCGATCTGGTGGCGCACGCGATGGTTCCGGTACTCGCGGCGCTGCTGCTCAAACGCCATCAGCCAATTTATCAGCTCGGCACCTCGGATTGTAATCCGCTGCCGATGCGCCGTCTGGTCGAGCTGACCGGGCTGGCCAACCGGCGCGATCAGCGCGACGGCGAAGGCTCGATGGGTAAGCTCGCGCCGCATCTGGAAGCCGTGATCGTCTCGCAGCGCGTCTACGATTTCGCCAGCCGCACCGTTCCGAATCTGCTGCAGCAGGCGGCTGGGCTGGCGAAGCTTGCACTCGGCGAAGATTCCGCGCGCGCGCACGCGCTCGAACAATGGCTCGAGCCGATTCGCGATCGAATCGATCTCGCGCGCTCGCTGGTCGAGGTTTATCGCCCTTACATCCAGGAACTTGTATACACCTTCCATTGCAAGAATATCCGCGCGCTGTATCGCCGTCTGAAACCGGCCGACGCCGAACTTCATCCGTACAAGCCCGAGGCGATCGACTGGCAGGACTACTGGATCAACGTCCATCTGCCAGGGCTGCGACGTTACAGCTTTCCTCAGCTCGACTTGCACGCCCGCGGTCGCGGGCGTGGGCCGCGCCGCCACAAGAGCCTGGTCGAATTGCTCGACAGCGCGGCCGAGCGCTTCGGCGCACGCCCCGCGCTGATCGCGCACAGTCTAGGCGGAGAAGAGAGCACGACCAGTTTTCGCGAGCTCCGCGATAGCGCTCGCCGCGGCGGCCGGATGCTCGCCGGACGGCGTATTCGTCCCGGCGATCGCGTGCTGCTGATTGGCGAGAATTCGCCCGAGTGGGTGATGGCGTTTTTCGCGATCGTACACGCCGGCGCCGTGGCGGTACCGCTCGACCATTTGATCGCCGCGGACGAGCTGCGCCCGATCACGCGCATCGCCGTGCCCGCCGCGGTGCTGTGCTCCGCTCCAGTCGCAAGGCGCCTTGGCCCCGTGCTCGCGGAATCGGCACGCGAGGTTATCGAGCTCGAAGAGCTCGGTCGGCCATTCCTGTTGCGCTCCGGCGCGGAGGCCGAACCTGAAGTCGATCGCAAGTCGCTCGCGTCACTCGTCTTCACCTCCGGCACTACCGGCGCGCCCAAAGGCGTGATGCTCACGCACGGCAATTTCGCCGCGGAAGTCTCGATGCTGGCGCGAGTCTTCGCGCTCGACAGCCAGGACGTCCTGCTTTCGCTGCTGCCGCTACATCATACTTTCGAGTTCACCTGCGGGATGTTACTGCCGCTGGCCAGCGGCGCCACCATCGTCTATCCCCTCGGGGTCGACGCCGCCAATCTCTCGCGCACGCTTTCCGCGGTGCGGCCCACCGCGCTTATCGGCGTGCCTGCGCTGTGGCAGGCGATTCACCGCCGCATCCTGGACGGCGTCGAAGAGCGCGGTTTCTTTTTTCACGCCGGCTTCGATCGCTTGCGCGACTTCAACCGCCGCCTCGATCACGATCTCAAGGTGAATCTCGGCAGCGTGCTATTTCGCCCCGCGCACGCGGCGCTCGGCGGCCGTTTGCGGCTAGCGGTGAGCGGCGGCGCCGCGCTGCCCAAGAGAATCGCGGAGTTTTTCAACGACATCGGAATCCGCCTGCTCGAAGGATACGGCCTGACCGAGAGCGCGCCGGTGCTGACCGCGGCCAGCCCTGATGAACCGCTGCGTCCGGGCTCGGTGGGCAAGCGATTGTCAGGAGTCGAAATCAAGCTCGCGTGCGAAAACGGCACCGAGGTTGGCGAGATTCTCGCGCGCGGCCCCAATGTAATGACCGGCTATTACCGCAATCAGGCGGCGACCGACGCGGTGCTGCGCGACGGATGGTTACACACGGGAGATCTCGGGCGCCTCGATAGCGACGGCAATCTCTTTATCGTTGGACGCGCCAAGGAAGTGATCGTCGACGCCGGCGGCAACAACGTTTATATCGACGAGCTCGAAGAAGCTTATGGCCATTCGCCTTATTTGAAGGAGCTCGCCGTGGTCGGGCTCAAGGTCGGCGACGGCGAGCAGGTGGCGGCGCTCGCGGTGCCGGCCTACCCCCGTGGCGAGAGCCGGCGCACGGTCGAGGACAATCTGCGCATCCACTTCGATCGCGTGAGCGCGGGCCTGAATCCCCATAAGCGAATCAAGGTTCTGCGATTCACCGACGGCGAGTTGCCGCGCACTCGCACTCGCAAGATCAAGCGCAACGAGGTCGTCGCGCTCATCCATCAAATGATCGAGCGCAAGGACCGGCCCGCCGCTGGCGAAAGCGCCGATATCGAACCGTGGCTCGTCGACGCGTTGGCGCAGGTCTGCCAGGACGGCGCCGGCGTGAACGCGGGCACGCGACTCATCGAGGATCTCGGTCTCGACTCGCTGGCGCTAGCCGAACTCGGTGAGCATCTCGCCGTCCATACCGGCCGCGAGCTCACCGCCGAACAGCTCGGCAATATCAAAACCGTGGGTGAGCTGCAGCAAGCGGTGAGCGAGAGCCAGAATCGGCCGCGGCTCCCGTCGTACGCGCGCTTCGCCGAGCCGTACACGCCGACACTGCCGCCGCCGCTGCAGCGTCTCACAGACGCGGCCGCCCGCCGCGCCGAAGACGCGCTGCTCTCCGGATGGCTCAAGCCACGCGTGCTCGGCGCCGGCAATATTCCCGCCAATCGCAACGTGCTGGTGATCGCGAATCACGCGAGCCACGTCGATTTCGCGCTGGTGCGATACGCGCTCGGCCGGATGGGCGACAACCTGGTGGTGCTGGCGGCCAAGGATTATTTCTTCAACACCGGTTTGCGCCGTTTTATCGCCAGAAATTTCAGCCCGCTGATTCCATTCGATCGCGACCGGGCGCAGCTCGAATCGCTCGACGACGCGATCGCCGAGCTGGCCGGGGGCCGCAGCGTCCTGATGTTTCCCGAAGGCACGCGCTCGCCCGACGGCGCGCTCCACGAATTCAAAAGCGGCGCCGGCTATCTCGCGCTGCGCGGCGGGTGCGATATCCTGCCGGTTCACATCAAGGGCAGTTTCGACGTGCTGGGCAAGGGACAGTTGGTGCCGCGCCGCCGTCCGGTGGAAGTGCGGATCGGGGCCGTCATCGCGCGCGAGACGCTCGCCAAGGTCGCCGGTCAGAGCGAAGGCGCCGGTGCCTATCGCAAGCTTGCCGATTTCCTGCGCCAGGCGATCGCGAATATGCCGATTCACGTACCGGCGCGCGCGAGCAGGCCGAAGGCCGAGCCTTCGACCGCCGAATTGCCGGAGCAAATCGCTGCGTCGCGATCGCAGTGATTGCTCTTCCGGCTCGCCACTCACTCACGCGGCTTTAGAGATGCTGGTGACATTGTGAGACCGGCGCTCGGTCTCGGCGCCAATCTCGGCGGCGCTTCGAGTCGGCTCATGATCGCGATCGCAGTGCCGCTGTTGGTGCAATTGTTCGCCTTGCCGGCGGCACGAGCCTGGGATTCGCGCACCCATGAGATGATCACGCGGCTCGCGGTCGAAGCGATGCCGCCGTCTGCCTTCAAAATGTTCCTTCAACGCAACGAAAAGCTGCTCGAACATCTCTCGGTCGAACCGGACAGCAAGCTGAAACGGCTGTATGGCGAAGCGGAGCAGCGCCGCCACTTCATCGATATAGATTTTTACGACTCTGGCGATCCTTTTTCACAGCTCGATCCGTCGCTCGCGAACACGGAAGAAAAATTCGGCAAGGCCAACGTCGAACGATGGGGCACTTTGCCGTGGACTATCGAAGAATTCTCCAACGGTCTGAGCCAACAGCTCGGCCAAAGCGTCCACTCGCGCAACTGCGCGACGATTCTGATGCTCGCCGGCTACCTCGCTCATTACGTCGGCGATTCGACTCAGCCGCTTCACGCCACCAGCCACTTCGACGGTTTCGCTCAAGACCGCGGCGTGCATCATCGAATCGAAGACGCAACCGATCACGAAGCCGCGCGGCTTGGCGATCTCGCGCGCTCCGCCTGCCAGACGCGCGATATCGGTTCAGTGTGGATCGCCACGCTCGCCGAGCTGCGCCATTCGCACACGCTCGTAATGCAGCTAATCGCCGGCGACCGCGCGGCGCGCGCGGCTAGCCACGGGAACTTCGATTCCTATGAGCGTGAGCTGATGCGGCGTGAGGGCGCGATGATCGCCGGCCAGATTGCGCGCGGTGCGACGCTGCTCGCCTCGATCTGGTTCTACGAATGGGAGCGTGCCGGCCGGCCCGCCGTCTGCAACGCTTCGGTGCGAATCCGCCGCTCGGCGCAGTCGCCGACGTTCTGGCGCTAGTAGTCTTCTCGCAAAGAGCGAGTTCAGCCCGCGCGATATACATAGTATAATGATTATGGTGGACTGGTCGGTATTCACTTCATCGCCGTTAGGCAGTATGCGCTCGACGCGCGACAGGCCGCCGTCGCTCGCGGAAATTCTGCCCGAGCTTTTGATTGGCGAGTATCCGCGGCTCGAGGATATCGAGTGGCTCAAGCGCACACACGCCATCACCGCGGTTCACAATCTCCAGGACAACGACGATCTCCGTCTTTATGGCGTTGATCTCCGCTTATTGATCGAGGCCTACCAGCGAGCCTCGCTCATGATGGTCCGTACGCCAATCCCTGACGGCAGCGCTGGTCAATTCGCGCTGCATCTCGAACGCGCGCTGGGCGATCTGAAAAAACTGACCGACGCCGGTGAACGCGTGTACGTGCACTGCAACGCCGGCATGAATCGCGCGCCGACGTTAGCGATCGCCTTTTTGCGAGCACATCGCGGCATGACGCTCGACGCAGCGATGGCGCACGTCAAGCAGCGCCGTGCCTGCGGTCCGTTCATGACCGTACTCGAAGAATACTTCGGACCGCGCGGCGGCAA
>DATJOQ010000497.1:0-3425 GCA_035506935.1 Binataceae bacterium (SeqCode)
CTATCAGGTCCCGAACGCCCATTGGGCCCTTTAAGCAATCTACTGCGAGCCCGACTGTCGCCACCGCGAGGATTAGCGTTGGTGCCAGGCGCCGCAGAGCGTTGCTTAACTTGGACATCGGGATGATCCTAAGGTGTCGCCGTCGCTCCGGCAAGACAGCCTAATCCTGAACGGCATTCTAACATTCTGAAAAGGTTTGCGGTTGCGACGTTCTCTTCTTTTTAGAATATTTTTATAAATATCGCCCGATCATCTTGATTGTCTAATAACGTTTTTATATATTCGCGTCCACGTGGTGGAGAAAAAGTTGGCCACCCATTAGTTTTTGTGCTTGTCCAGCAGAAGCGCTGCAAGAAGGAGGTGTCTATGCCAGTTAAGAAGAAGGCTAAACGCACAGTTAGCAAATCCAAACCGAAGCTAAAAAGAGCTATGAAGAAAAAGGCCGGAAAGAAAAAGAAGAAGTAACGACAAATTTTTTCCCCTGAGAAATCGTTCTCAGGGGCTGGCTACAGATGCCGGGCTTACTGCTGGATTAAGCCGGGGCGATGTTGCCTCGTAGGAACGAAGGGGCTCCCTTAACCGGGGGCCCTTTCTGTTTCTTCTTCGTCGCGCGCCTCGCCTCTTTGTCGTGGCGACGATCGATGGCGCATCGTATGCCGGTTGCTGTGATTGCGGCACTTCAACGCGGCGGCTTAGACTCGAAGGCCGGAGGATCGACCGATGGCAGCGAACCTGTTGATCGAATCCGGCCAGGGGCTGGTCACGCTGACCATGAACCGGCCCGAAAAGCGCAACCCGCTCTCCGCCGAGATGATGAAGGAAATGATCGCAGCGCTGCGCGAAATCGGCGCCCAGCGAGAAGTGCGCGCGGTAATTCTCGCCGGCCGCGGCGCGGCTTTCAGCGCCGGCCACGATCTCGCCGAGCTGCGCGGCCGCGAAATTTCCTTTTATCGAGAGATCTTCGATCTTTGCAGCGAGCTGATGACCACTATCCAGCGCATCCCGCAGCCGATCGTCGCTAGCGTCGGCGGAGTGGCGACGGCGGCGGGATGCCAGTTGGTTGCAACCTGCGATCTCGCGATCGCGGCCGCCAGCGCGCGCTTCGCGACCCCGGGCGTCAAGATTGGGCTCTTCTGCTCGACTCCGATGGTCGCGCTATCGCGCGCCATCGGCCGCAAGCATTCGATGGAGATGCTGCTCTCGGGCCGCATGATCGACGCCGAGACCGCCGAGCGCTGGGGACTCGTGAATCACGTGGTGCCGGACGCCGAACTGGCCGACGCGACCCGCCGGCTGGCACTCGAAATCGCCGATGCCAGCCCGCTCACCATCGCGATCGGCAAGCAGGCGTTTTACACGCAGATCGATCTCGACCAGGCCAAGGCCTACGAATATACGAAGGAAGTGATGTCACTGAATGCGATGGCGGCTGACGCGCAAGAGGGTATCGGCGCGTTTCTCGACAAGCGTCAGCCGACCTGGAGCGGAAGATGAATTGATTGGGCCTCCGGCTTTTGTTAGATAAGAGTATGGCGCGTTTCTCGACCGCAATCGCAAATACGTTCACCAGGTAGTCAAGGCCCGCGGCACGCTGCGGGCTTTTTTGCATTCACGGAGATCAAGGCATGGCATACCACGAGGAACTTCGCGAAGGTCTGACTTTCGACGATATCCTCCTGCTGCCCCAGGCCTCCGACCTGCTGCCATCGGACTGCGACGTCTCGACCCCGCTCAGCGCTAAAATCCGCCTGCGAATCCCGCTGGTCTCGAGCCCGATGGATACCGTGACCGAGTCGCGCACCGCGATTGCGATCGCCCAGCTCGGCGGAATCGGTTTCATCCATCGGAATCTTCCGATCGAGCGTCAGGCCGCCGAAGTCGAGGCGGTCAAGAAATACGAAAGCGGCATGATCGTCGATCCGGTCACGGTCCATCCCGAGCAGAAAATCGGCGATGCGCTGGCGGTGATGGAGCGTCATCGGATTTCCGGTCTGCCGGTGGTCGCCGAAAACCACCTGGTCGGCATCCTCACCAACCGCGATCTGCGTTTCGAGAAGCGGCTCGATAAGCCGGTGCGCGACGTGATGACTACCAAGGTGATCACGGCGCGGGTCGGAATCGATCTCGAGCAGGCCAAGGAAATTCTGCAGGCCCATCGTATCGAAAAACTTCCGCTCGTCGACGATCGCGGACGGTTGTGCGGTCTTATCACCGTCAAGGATATGGATAAGGCGACCCGCTATCCGACTTCGAGTAAGGACCAGATGGGGCGGCTGCGGGTCGGTGCGGCGGTCGGGGTTGGGCCCGATCGCGAGCAACGGGTCGCGGCGCTCAAGCGTGCCGGCGTCGACGCGTTGTGTATCGATACCGCGCATGGCCATTCGCGCAACGTGATCGAGGCGCTGCGCGCGACTAAACGCGAGGCGCCCGACGTCGAGGTGATCGCCGGCAGCGTTGCCACCACCGAGGGCGCGCGGGCGCTGTGCGATGCGGGTGCCGACGCGTTGCGCGTCGGGATGGGCCCGGGATCGATCTGCACCACGCGCGTGGTCTCGGGAGTTGGCGTGCCGCAAATTACCGCGATCATGGATTGCGCGGCGATCGCCGAACCGCGCGCCATTCCGGTGGTCGCCGACGGCGGTATCCGCTTCTCCGGCGATATTGCCAAAGCCTTAGCCGCCGGAGCGAACAGCGTGATGATCGGCTCTTTGTTCGCCGGCACCGAGGAAAGCCCGGGCGAGACGATTCTCTACCAGGGACGCACCTACAAGCTCTATCGCGGGATGGGTTCGCTGGGCGCGATGTCCGAGCGCACTCGCGATCGCTACGGCCAGCAAGAGGTGCCCGACACCAAGCTGGTACCCGAGGGTATCGAGGGGCGCGTACCGCATCGCGGCTCCCTCGCCTCGAACATCGAGCAGCTCGTCGGCGGGCTCAAGGCGGGGATGGGTTATGTCGGCGCGGCGAGTCTCGAGGATTTGCGCCGGCGTGCAAAGTTCATCCGCGTCACCGATGCGGGCCAGCGCGAAAGCCACGTCCACGACGTTTTTATCACCAAGGAAGCGCCCAACTACCGCCGTTGATTTCCTGATCGGTTTCGCAGCATCCGCAAGCACCAGGATCAGCAGGACTACCCGATTCGCTCGTCCTCCCACGGTCGCCAGATAAGGAGATCTCGCCATGAAGTTTGGACTCAAGGAATCCTTTCGCGGCATCGACGTCGCGCGCAGCGGATTCAACCGCCTCTACCGCGAACATCTGGATCTCGCGGTCGAAGCCGAACGACTCGGCTATGACAACGTTTGGCTCAACGAACATCACTTCGTTGGCGATGGTTATTCGCCGAGCGTCCTGCCCTTGGCCGCGGCCGTTGCGGTCCAGACCGAGCGCATCCGTATCGGCACCAGCCTGCTGCTGATGCCGCT
>DATJOQ010000498.1:0-4082 GCA_035506935.1 Binataceae bacterium (SeqCode)
GAGCGGCCGCCGGAAACGCCGACGCTCACGATCCGCTATCCCGACGGCCAAATCGCATATCAAGTATTGGCTAAATAGGCGCTTGGCTGGACCCCTTGCGGAGCGGCATCGCGCGATTCGGGCGCGTGGCGCTCGGAATGAGGCTTGAGTAGTCGGGCTCGCCCGAAATACCATGCGCGATTGCGGTCATTCGAACATGGCATTTTTAGCCAGCGAGACGGGTGAGATGGCGCAGCTTCAGCATGCGACCCCTCTGCTTTCGCGCCTGCGCTCGAAATCCAATCTATTGGCGATTGTCGCCCTTGGGACCCTTCTGGTCGCCGCGAGCATTCCGCGCGTGGTCGCGCTCGGCCGCGTGCCGCTCGGACTGAATCAAGACGAAGCCTGCAACGGCTACGACGCCTATAGCCTGTTGCAAACCGGCCGCGATCAGGCCGGCAATCGGCTGCCGATCACGATTCAGGCCTTCAACGACTACCGGATGCCGCTGTTCGATTATTCGCTGGTTCCGGTGCTGGGCGTGTTTGGGCTTGATACCGCTTCGGTACGGCTTGGCGCAGCATTATGGGGGATCGCCGATTTGGTGGCGCTGGCGCTACTCGGATGGTTGATGTTTGGGATATGGGGCAGCGCGATCGCTATCGTGCTCGCGGCGCTTTCGCCCTGGCATTTGCCGCTTAGCCGCTTCGGCGCTGAAATTACCAGCGCGGCCGCGACCACCGGCTGGGCGATGGTGTGCTTTCTGCTTTGGCATCGGCGGCAATGGAGCGGATGGCTTATCCTGAGTGCGCTGTTTTTCGGCATAACCCTTTATTCGTATTCGGTCACCAAGCTGTTCGTACCGGTATGGATAATCGTGCTAGCGATTTTCTATCGCCGCGATTTTCGCAGCTATATCAGGACCTCGTTGGCTGGGGCTTCGATCGTCGTCCTGTGCGCACTGCCTCAGATAGTGCTCTTGTGGAGCAACGGTCGGAGGGTTCAGGCGCGCTTCAATCAAATTTCGATCTTCAGAGCGGACGGCTGGACTCTGCATACTCTGTGGGATTTTTTCAGAAATCTGGTTGGCCACTTCAGTCCGGGCTACCTATTTATTCACGGCCAGCAAGTGGATAGGGCCGAAACCTATCATCCGCCGGGTTTTGGGCAGCTCCTCGGGGTCCAGGCCGTGATGGTGGTACTGGCTCTTTGCGCGCTCTACGACAGGCGTTATCGAAAGCTGGTACTGCTGCTGCTTGCGTGGCTGGTGGCGGCGGCGCTTCCGGCGGCGCTAACCCTGCCCTCCCCTCAGGCCTCGCGCAACGTACTGGCGATTACGCCATGGACCCTGCTGTCGGCGCTAGGAATGGTGTTCCTGCTGAACTTGGACTTCGTGTCGGTTGTAGCGCGGCGGGTCGCGGTCGGCGTGCTGCTTGTCGCCACCCTATGGCAGGGCGCAAGCTTCCTGCGCTTCTATTTCGGAGCGTATCCGACCGTGGCTGCGCGTGTTTATCAATATGGGATGGAACAGGTGGTTCACGCGATCGAAACTCTCAGCCGCGGCGACGACGAGCCGGTGATAATCACGCAGAACATGTGGCAGCCTTATATTTACGTGCTGTTCTATCGGCGCTATCCACCAGCGCGGTTTCAGAGCCTCGGCGCGCGCGACAATCCTGCCCTGTTAGCCAAGGTGCACAGCTTCGACCGCTACCGCTTTCAGGACCCAGGCCAGACTTTCGCGCGGCTCCCGCATGGAATCTTTGTGTTCTCCTCGCGAGAGCGGCCGCCGGAAACGCCGACGCTCACGATCCGCTATCCCGACGGCCAGATAGCGTATCAGGTGCTGGCCAAGTAGCCGCCCGACGAGAAACTGAGCGTAACTGGATGGCGCCATCGGGCGTATCGCTAATCACGCGGCGCTTGCGTAATTCGGCTCGCTCGAAATATCATGCGCGGTTGCGGTTTTCCCCATGACACTTAAAGAAAACATCGACCAGATTCAGGAGCTTTCGCGTCTGGCGGAAGCGGGCGGGGGCGAGGAGCGCTTACAGCGCCAGCGCGAGGGCGGCAAGATGACCGCTCGCGAGCGGATTGATTTCCTGCTCGACCCCGGCTCTTTCGTCGAACTCGATAAATTCAAAACCCATCGATGCGCCGACTTCGGGATGGACAAACGCCGCATCCCGGGCGACGGCGTGGTCACCGGCTACGGCACGGTCGACGGCCGCCAGGTGTGCGTCTTCTCGCAGGACTTCACCGTGTTCGGCGGGAGCCTCTCGGGCGCGTTCGCCGAGAAGGTGTGCAAGATCATGGACCTCGCAATGAAAGTCGGATGTCCGGTGATCGGGCTCAACGACTCGGGCGGCGCGCGTATCCAGGAAGGCGTGGTCTCGCTCGCCGGCTACGCCGATATTTTCCTGCGCAATGTCTTGTCCTCGGGAGTGGTGCCGCAGATCTCGGCGATCATGGGCCCCTGCGCCGGCGGCGCGGTCTATTCGCCGGCGATGACCGACTTCATCGTCATGGTGCGCAACACCTCCTACATGTTCATCACCGGGCCCGACGTTATCAAGGCGACCACTCACGAAGAGGTCACGATGCAGGAGCTGGGCGGCGCCGACACCCACTCGACCCGCTCGGGCGTGTGCGACCTCGAAGCCTCCGACGATCAGAACGCGCTCCTGATGGTCCGCGAGATGCTGTCCTACATGCCGCAGAACAATCTCGAGGACCCGCCGTTCAAGGAATCCAACGACGACCCCAAGCGCCGCGACGAGGCGCTCGATTCGATCGTTCCCGAAAATCCCAACAAGCCCTACGACATGCGCGACATTATCCATCGCGTAGTCGACGACGGGCATTTCTTCGAGCTGCAGCGCGACTACGCGCAGAATATCGTGATCGGCTTCGCGCGATTGGGCGGCAACGCGGTGGGAATCGTCAGCAACCAGCCCGCCTTCCTGGCCGGATGCCTCGATATCGACGCGTCGGTGAAGGGCGCGCGCTTCGTGCGTTTTTGCGACTGCTTCAATATCCCGATCGTCACTTTCGTCGACGTTCCCGGCTTTCTGCCCGGCACGGCGCAGGAGTTTGGCGGAATTATCAAGCACGGCGCCAAGCTGCTGTATGCTTATTGCGAAGCGACGGTTCCCAAATTGACCGTGATCACGCGCAAGGCCTACGGCGGCGCTTACGACGTCATGTCCTCGAAACACATTCGCGGCGATTTCAATTTCGCTTATCCAAGCGCGGAGATCGCGGTGATGGGGCCCGAGGGCGCGGTCAATATCGTGTTTCGCGGCGAACTGGAGAAGTCCAAAGACGCGGTCGCCGAGCGCGCTCGCCTGATCGAAGATTACCGGCGCACGTTCGCCAATCCGTTCAAAGCCGCGGAACTCGGCTACATCGATGAAGTTATCATGCCGCGCGACACCCGGCCGAAACTGATCAGCGCGCTCAAGGCGCTCGAAAACAAGCGCGACAAGAATCCACCTCGCAAGCACGGCAATATACCGCTGTGAAATTGTCGCTCGAGGCCGCTATCGTCTCACCACCGTGCGCCGATCGCGGCCTGCCATCTATTCGAGAGGACGGCGCATGTTCAAGCGAATACTGATTGCCAATCGCGGCGAGATCGCGGTGCGCGTGATGCGCGCCTGCCGCGAGCTCGGGATCGAAACCGTGGCGATTTTTTCCGAAGCCGATCGGGTCGCGCTCCACGTGCTGGAAGCAGACTACGCGGTTTCGGTAGGTCCCCCACCGTCGGCACAGAGCTATCTCAACACCGAGGCCATTCTGGCCGCAGCCAAGCGCACCGGCGCCGAGGCGATTCATCCGGGCTACGGCTTTTTCTCCGAAAACGCCGGATTTGCCGAAGCGGTCGCCGCTGCCGGAATAACTTTTATCGGACCGCGCCCCGACGCTATTCGAAAGATGGGCGACAAGGTCGAGGCGCGAAAATTGATGGCGTCGGCCGGAGTGCCGACCGTCCCCGGATCGCCAGGCACGCTCGAGACCGAAGCACAGGTGCGTGCGCTGGTGGATAAGATCGGCCTGCCGATCATGATCAAAGCGGCGGCCGGCGGCGGTGGCAAAGGTCT
>DATJOQ010000499.1:0-7632 GCA_035506935.1 Binataceae bacterium (SeqCode)
GGATTTCCCGCGATCATTGGCCTCTGCTCGCTGCGCGGGTCTATACTAGCGCGCACACCGTGGAATTTCTGATCTGGAGCAAACCTAAATGCCCGAGCTGAGCGAAACCATGCCCGACCCAAGCGATCCGTCAGCCGAGCCGGGTGATAGCGTACGCTCCGGCCGGGGGTCGATCGAGACCGTGCGGGCGCGGTGGGCGCAAATCGCGACTCCCGCCAATGCCGTCGCGCTGCTGACCGTCGCCGCGCTGGTTTTGAGACTGCTATATCTCGGCTCGCGGGATTTGTGGCTCGACGAAGCCGCGAGCGCGAAGTTCGCCTCGTATAGCTGGCCGCATTTCGCCAAGGCGGTGACGTTCTGGCCGGTGAACATGACCTTCTACTTTGCCGTGCTGCACGTGTGGACCAGCGTGATGGGCGACAGCGAATTCATGCTGCGGATGCCGTCGGTGCTGGCGGCCGCCGCGACGGTGCCGCTGGTTTACCTGCTCGGCACCAAACTGCTCGACCGCCGTGCCGGCCTCGTGGCGGCGGTGCTGATGACGGTCAACGTGGCCTCGGTGGATTTCTCGCAGGAGGCGCGCTCCTACACGCTGGTGGTGATGCTGGCTGCGCTATCCTCGCTGTTCTTCGTGCAGAGCCTGAGCAAACCTTCGCTCGGGAATTGTGCCGCGTACGTCGTGGCCACGGTATGCTGCATCTACTCGCACATGTTCGGGATTCTGCTGCTGCCGGCGCAGTGGCTATCGCTGGTATTTTTTTTGCCGGGATGGAAACCCGCCGTGCGCCTGACGATCAGCGCGGCGGTGATCGGACTGATCGCGGTGCCACATTTTGCGCTCGCGCTAGGCGGCAATATCGTTCACTTGAACTGGGTGCAGAGGACCTCGCCGCAGCGGGTCTACGAGTTTCTCGCGCTGATCACGGGGGTCGGCGACAATCTGAAAATCGCGGAGTATTACCTGATCGCGTGTGCGGCAATCGCGGCTGTGGTCGCGTTGTTCGACCGCTCCGCGCGCGCCCCGTTCGGATTCCTGATGCTCGGCGTTTTCGTCCCGGCCGCGATAATCCTGGTGGTATCGCAATACAAGCCTCTGTTCTGGCCGCGGTACCTGCTGGTGTCGCAACCTTTTTTTGCGGTGCTCGCCGGGCTTGCGATATCGCGCTTGCGGCCGTGGCCGATAACAGTTGTGGTGCTGATACCTATCGTGGTGTTTTGCGTGCAGAAGGATTTCGCGGTTTACCAACGGGCGCAGCGCGAAGATTGGCCCGATGCGGTCCGCTATATGGCCTCCAATGCCCAGCCTGGCGACGTCTACATGGTGTTCATTCCGTTCGGACGCCAGCCGATCGACTATTATCGCAAGCGCCTGGTGCCGAACGCGACTTTCCCTGCGCTGGTCTATCCGGATCCGAATATCGACATACCCGACTCGCCCGACGTGTCGGTCGAAGATTTGTTTGCCGTGCCGCATCAGCGCATCTGGCTGGTATCTACCGGCGGCAGCTTCCAGCCCGCTCCTTTTCGGCGCGCCGGAAAGGAGCCGCCCGAATTCAGCTCGGTGCTGAGGCAGATGCGTCTGTCGTCCTACCAGCTCGAAAATCTCAAGCGCTTCGGCTCGGTGCGTGAATATGTGTTCGTCAAGGTCGCGCCGTCCTCATGAGGCGCAGCTTTGCGAATTTTTTGGCGGAGCGCTTTGTGGCTTGCCGCCGGTCTGGAATAATTCTTAAAGATGGCACGACAAATCGCCCCTGACGCCGTGCTCGAAGCCCTGGGCCGGGTGAAGTATCCCGGCTATGCGGCGGATATCGTGCGGCTCGGCTTGATCGAGGATATCTCGATCGCCGGACCTAATGCCGTGTCGCTGACGATTCGTCAGGCCACGGAGCGCGAAGAGCTGATGAAGCAGCTCGGCGCGTTGATTCATCACGAGCTGACCCACGAGCTCGGGATCGAACGAGTCGAGCTCAAGGTGCGCCGCCTCGAGCCCGAGTTGGGAGAGAAGACCGGCAGGGTCAGGCTCGAAGGCGCGAAGCATATTGTGGCCGTCGCGAGCGGGAAGGGCGGTGTCGGCAAGTCCACGGTAGCCGCCAACCTGGCGGTTGCTCTAAGCCAGCTTGGCCACAGGGTCGGTCTGCTCGACGCCGATATCTATGGGCCGTCGGTGCCGACGCTGTTCGGCGTGCAGACCGAGCGTCCCAAGTCGGCCGGCGGCAACCGGTTCCATCCGATCGAAAAATTCGGCGTGCAACTGGTGTCGATAGGGTTTTTTCTGACGGACAAAGCGCCGGTGATTTGGCGCGGGCCGATGGTGATGGGTGCGGTGCGCCAGTTTTTAAAGGACGTCATCTGGGACTCGCTGGACTATCTTATCGTCGATCTGCCGCCAGGAACCGGCGACGCGCAACTGACGCTCGCGCAGCAGGTTTACCTCGACGGTGTGGTGGTCGTGACTACGCCGCAGGACCTCGCGCTGCTTGACGCGCTCAGGGCGGTCAAGATGTTTCGCCAGTTACACTGTCCGCTGCTCGGTGTAGTCGAGAATATGAGCGTGTTCATCTGCCCCGACTGCGGCGAGCCTGACGAACTGTTCGGTCACGGCGGCGGCGAGCGGATGGCCGATAATGAAGGTATGAAATTGCTCGCGCGCTTGCCGATCTTTTCCGAGCTGCGCGAAGGCGGCGACAGTGGCGTGCCAATAACGATCGCGCAACCGGAGCATCCGGCGAGCCGTGCTTTCGCGGAGCTGGCCCGTCAGGTGACGGCACAAATGCGCGATTAGCGCTTGCGGCAAGACGCGCTGCGCCTTATTCTCTTTCGATCTGGAGTTGACGGAATGGCAACTGTAATCACTGAAGAATGCATCAACTGTGGCGCCTGCGAGCCGGAATGTCCCAACACCGCGATATATGAGGGTGGCGCGGCGTGGGAAATGAATGGCGAATCGCACGACGCGATCAGCAACGATATTTACTATATCGTTCCGCAGAAATGCACCGAGTGCGTGGGCTTCTTCGATCAAGAGCAGTGCGCAGCGGTATGCCCGGTCGACTGCTGTATCCCCGATCCCAATATCCCGGAGACCGAGGACGCCCTGGTGGCGCGCGCTCGCGAGCTTCATCCGGAACAAACTATCGGCGAAGATTTCCCGTCCCGTTTCCGCAAGGCTCAGGCCTGAATTGCACTGGAGCGCCTCGGGGTTAAACTTTAAGGATCGCATCGGGACCCAGCGCAAGCCAGCCGAACTTTAAAGGTTTCTTTACTTTTCTGTTACCGTCGTATAAAGAAAGTTGAACTTACTGCAAAGTCCGGTGGATGCGGTTGCGGTGGTGCCGGCCCGGTAAGGTTCTCATTCCCAGTGGATTGAAATGGGCAAGATTCGGATTGCTATAGTCGGCGTCGGAAATTGTGCCTCTTCTCTGCTTCAGGGGCTCGAATACTACAGGCAGGCGCCGGCGGGCGAACGGAACCATCCCACCGGCCTGATGCATTACGATCTCGGCGGGTACAAGCCCGACGATCTGGAGGTGGTCTGCGCCTTCGATATCGACGCGCGCAAGGTCGGCCGTCCGCTCGAGGACGCCTGCTTCGCTCCGCCGAACAACACGATCACCATCTGGCGTGATCTGCCTGACTACGGCATCAAGGTCGATATGGGCGAGGTGCACGACGGCGTTGCCTCGCACATGGCGGAGTATCCGCCCGAGCGCACCTTCGTCGTCGCTAACGAGCGCCCGGTTGATATCGAAGCTCGGCTGCGCGAGAGCGGCGCGGAAGTGATGCTGTGTTATCTGCCGGTCGGCAGCCAGAAGGCGGTCGAGCGCTACGCGCGGGCCTGTCTCGGCACCGGCGTCAGCCTGATCAACTGCATGCCGGTCTTTATCGTCTCCGACGAGAAATGGGCCAGGCAGTTCACCGAGCGCGGCATTCCCGTGGTGGGCGACGACGTCAAGTCGCAGCTCGGCTCGACCATTCTCCATCGCACGATCATGAAGCTGTTCGCCGATCGTGGGATCAAACTCAAGCACACCTATCAGCTCAATACCGGGGGCAACACCGACTTTCTCAACATGCTCGATCGCACGCGGCTGGGCTCCAAGCGCAAGTCGAAGACCGAAGCGGTGCAGAGCGTGCTGCGCGAACGCCTGCCCGATACCGACGTGCACATTGGTCCTTCGGATTACATCGCGTGGCAGAAGGACAACAAGGTCTGCTTCCTGCGTATCGAAGGGCAGGGCTTCGGCGGTATCCCGATCGAGCTCGAGCTCAGGATGTCGGTGCAGGATTCGCCGAATTCGGGCGGAATCGTGGTAGACGTGATTCGATGCATCAAGCTGGCGCGCGATCGCAAGATCGCGGGGCCGCTGCTGTCGATCGCGGCCTACTCGATGAAGCATCCGCCGCATCAGATTCCCGACGATATCGCGCGCGAACGCGTCGAGCGGTTCATCAGCGGCGAACTGGAGCGCTGACGCGCCGATTCCAGATCTAACTGTTTCCTGTCATTCCGAGCGCAGCGAGGAATCCCGGATTGTCTGGATTCGTAGCAGCGTCCGGGACTACTCGCTGCGCAGACTTCGCGCGGAATGACAGGCACCGGGTTTCGCGATCTTCCTAAAGGTCGGCGCGCGCCTTACAATTGGATCGTGGCGCTGAAGGACAAGACTATCGTCGTTGGCGTGAGCGGCGGGATAGCGGCCTACAAAGCGGCGGAATTGGTCCGTATCCTGGTCACGCGCGGCGCGCGCGTGCGCGTGATGATGACTTCCAATGCCGCCGAATTTATTACGCCGCTGACGCTTCAGACGTTAAGCGCTAATCCGGTTGCGACCGATACCTTCAGCCTGACCCAGGAATCCGAGATCGGTCATATCAGGCTCGCCGACACCGCCGACGCTATCGTGATCGCGCCGGCGACCGCCAACATTATCGCGAAGGCCGCGGCCGGGATCGCCGACGATCTGCTGACGACCGTCTTGCTCGCGGCGCGATGCCCGATCGCGTTTGCGCCGGCGATGAACGTGCACATGTACGAGCATCCGACGGTTGCCGAGAATCTGGCGCGACTCCGCGCGCGCGGCGCGACGATAATCGAGCCTGACGAGGGCGCGCTGGCCTGCGGTTATGAGGGTAAGGGGCGGTTGTGCGATCCGGTCGTAATCGCGGAAGAGCTGGAGCGTACGTTGTCGGCGCGTGATCTCGACGCCGAGCGCATCCTGATCACCGCCGGGCCGACGCAGGAGGCGATCGATCCGGTGCGATTCGTGTCGAACCGTTCGAGCGGCAAGATGGGATTCGCGCTGGCGCGAGCGGCCTGGCGGCGCGGTGCGTCGGTTCGAATAATTGCCGGGCCCTCGGCGCTGAGCGCGCCGCGCGGAGTGGAGCGGATCGATACGGTGAGCGCGCAGGAGATGCTGGCGGCGACGTCACGCAATTTTCCCTGGTGCTCGGTGCTGATAATGGCTGCGGCAGTGGCGGATTTTCGTCCGGCCAATCCGGCGCCGTGCAAGATAAAGAAGCAGGAGCGGGGATTAACCCTCGAAATGGAGGGAATCGCGGATCAGTTGCCGCGGCTGGCGGCGCGTAAAGGCGATCGGCTAATCGTCGGCTTCGCCGCGGAGACCGACGCGCTCGAAGAGCACGCGCGCGACAAGCTTAAACGCAAGCGGCTCGATCTGATCGTCGCCAACGACGTGACTCTCGAAGGCGCGGGCTTCGGCATCGATACCAATATCGTGACGCTGATCGGGCGCGGCGGCGACGCCGAACGCCATCCGAAGCTTGCCAAGGATGAGGTCGCGGATCTGATTCTGGATCGTGTGGCGGGCTTGCGCGCGCCCAAGACACGCCCGTTGCGCGCGGTTCGCTCTTCGAACTAGCGGAGCGGTGAAACTATTTTGCGCGCGACAGCGTCTTAAGAGAAAGTCGACCAGATTTTTGATATCATTGTCGATAGGATGCGGATGATTATTAAGACACGAATATTATCGCTCGGAGTGTTGCTCGCCCTGATTGCGGGCGTGGTGCCGGCTCATGCCGTCGATCTGAAAGAGATGTTGGCGAATCACGACACCGATTCGTTCAAGATCATCCACGTTGCCGACCTCTCCGCTCTGATGGCGCAGGGGCACGTGATGATTTTCGACGCCAATCCTCCCGACGTGCGGACCGACGAAGGGATCATTCCCGGCGCTCATCTGCTGAGTTCCTCCGGGCATTACGATATCGCCACGACGCTGCCCGCGAACAAGGCGACACCTCTGGTTTTCTACTGCCACAACACGCATTGAATGGCCTCGCATGCGGCCGCTCGTAGGGCGGTCCAAGCGGGATACACCGACGTGAGCGTGATGGCGGACGGAATCACCGGATGGAAGTCCGCGGGCAAGACGGTCGCCTCGGTGAAAAACTAGCCGCGCTCGCCGCTGCTAGGTAGCGCTGCTGTCGAATCGCGTCTGGCTCAGATGGCGGTGCAGTTCTTCAACCATCGATTGCGACACTTGCCTGGCATTGCCGCGCGCGCGAGCTCCCATCCGATGCAGTCGCCGCAGATTGCCGCGCGCCTGCGAGGCGGTTCGCAGCGCCTGCTGGCCCATCGGATCGAAACCGCAGACCCAGGCGCCGTCGCGATGGTCAAGCACGCCGCAGATCGCTTTGCACGAAGCGTCTGAGAAAAGCTCCGCTTCATCGTGGTCGTCCTCGGTCGGCCCACCGAGCATCGTGATCAATCGATGCATATGGCGCACGCGTTTTAATCCACCCTCGAAAATGCGCCGATGGTTCCTGAACGAAATGAGAGGTGAATCGACCGCGCGCGCCAGCATCGCGTCGACCTCTCGACAATCCATGTCCAGCAGGCTGATCAACAATTCGCGGTAACTGGCGGTGTGGATGCTGTCGAAGCGCGCCTCGTAGTAGATGTGCCCTGACAGGCGCGCATCGAAACGTCCAATCAGACGTGCGGGCAGGAAAAAATTGTGCGCCACGACGTCGGCGCCGAGATGAGCCAGGTAGCCATAAGCGAAGGCGCGCTCTAGATCGCCGTCGGCGGCCTCGACCAATCCAAGCCCGACGGCCCAATTATGCGAATGACGGCGGAGGCGGCTTTGAAACCTGCGGCCCTGGACGATATCGGGCGCCAGGCTGCCGTAGAGGAACATTTCGGGAAAGGCCTCCAGCGCGGCGCACAGCGGATGCACGTCGGTGATCACGGTCGCCAGCACGCGCATCCCGAGCGCCACGTGCGTGACCGGGCCCCACGCCAACGCCGGGGTCGGCATCAGCAGGGCGGCGATTCCGACGCTGGCGGCCGCTAATATCAGGATCGTGGATGAATGCGGGTCGATGCGTGCGCCAACGGCCCGGATTTTCAGGTTCACACTCATTGCCGTACGGCGCTGACGCGGTTAGGGTTTCATCGGAATGGACCCAACGCGGCAGACACGTAACTTGACTACGATCTTATGAGCGATTCATCCAGGCCGCTAGAGCGGCATAAGTTGATCGCGACGATGCGCGATTACGTGGAGCAACTGGCCGAGGAGGGCCTCGAGGGTCTGCCGGCCTCCGCGCGCGCGCCTGAGGTGGCGCGTCCGCGCGCGGCAGAGCCGCGCGCGGACGCGATATCGCCGC
>DATJOQ010000500.1:0-3098 GCA_035506935.1 Binataceae bacterium (SeqCode)
AAGCCCCCTATCCCATCCACTGAAAGAAAGGTTCCTCCACGTCTACAGACCACATCTCAATTCCTGGGGGAGGAAGTGGGCTCTCCCCTGGCCCTCCGCTAAGTCTCGCGTCGCGAACCGCCGCAGCCGCGGCGCCGCGCTGGCGTCGGGCGTTGGAGCTTTGCCTAAAAAGAGGCCTTTTGGTTCGTCATCCTGAACAAAGTGAAGGATCTCGCGCGCTCCTGCGCGCGCCAGCCCGGAAGCCCCGCCGGACGCCCGGAGGACCGGGCGAGATCCTTCGCTTCGTTCGGGATGACATGGCGTAGCGTTCAGCGATGTACAAGGTGACGAAAAAGTTGGCTGGCGCGGGGTAAGGAGGGCTGGGATCCATAGCGGGAGGAATCGCCGCGTTACGCGCGGCGATTCCTCCCGCATCGGCTCAGCGATGAGCCTGCTCGAGATTATTGATGTCGTACAACTCCGCGGCGTGGCGCGCGGTCACATTGGGATAACCGACGCCGTAGCCCATCAAGATCGTGCCGCGCGATTTTCCCAGATCCAGAATCTGCGCGGACTGGAACGTCCCGGCCTGAATCCCCTTGTTAATCGCAGACCAATCGGTGGTGTAATCCTCGCTCCATCGCTGCTGCCAGAGCGCGATCTTCCACAGCTTGCCCGAGCGATCGAAAGCGATCGAAAAACTCGGATACCAGTTCTCCGCGTCCCAGAAAATCAACACACTGCTGTACGGATGGTTCGGCAGCTTGGGCTTGCGCTCCACGATCGCATAGCGCCGGACCGACCAGGCGTCATCCGGAATGATCCCGTTGGGACCATAGAGGTGCGCATATTCCCACTTTGAGTCGAGCACCCCGAGCACGTCCTTCCATCCGAGGAATTTCCAGGTCCACTCGAGCGGCCGTCCCGAGAAACCGCCGAAATCCTCGAGCGTGTAGTCGGTGCCGAGCACCGAATCGGACTTGGATTCGATCGAGATGCGCCGCACGTGGCGCAAGTTCGGGATATAGCCCCATGCGTCGTCGGAGCGGGTCGGCTCGACGTAGCGATAGATGATAAAGGCGCTGCCGCGAATATCGAACGGCTCGAAGAATCCGATGAAATCCTTGAACTCGAAATCCTTCGCGCCCGGCATCGGCAATGCGCCGCCCTTGTCCTCGAGCTGCGCCAGATGGGAAAAATAGACGCGCTGGTAGCTCGATTGGAGGCTGCGGTTGAAGGTTCCGCCACCACCATACAGTTCAGTGGTGTCGGTCGGCAGCTTCTCGCTGAAATCGGTGAACGGCATCCACTGCGGCGGTGGATTGTTCGGCACCGGCGCGGTGTGAGAACCGCCGAAGTTCTCCCAGCTCCAGATTACGTTCAACGCCGCGAGGCCATAGTTCTGCCATCGATACTCGAAATTCCACGCCGCCTTGATTCCTGAGTCCGGGTCGGTCGTATCCATCGTGGTCGAAACGAAGGCCTGTCCGCATACATAATTGGCCAGCGCGCCGTCGCTGCGCAGCTTGACCTGGCCCTGATATTTCTCGGTGCAATCCATGTAATCGCGCCGCGGCATGTGGTTCACCGGCGCGATAATCGCCATCTTGAAATCGGGAAAGTTGAGCTGTTCGAGATAACCGGGAGGCATGAACGGACGAATTTTTTCCAAATCCTTTGCAGTCAGAACGTCGCCCGGTTTGAAATCGGGTTTGGCGTCGGCGTACTTGTGCAACCAGGTCTCGTAAGTGTTCCTGGTATAAGTTCTGAAGTCCTGGGCCTGGGTCGCACTCGCCATAAGCGAGGCTACGACGCCCGAAACCAGCGCGAGCATCAGCGCACGCGATCCGTGGCGCCAGAAATTTCGATTCAATCGTTCAACCATCGCTCTCCTTAACGCCGCTTTTTCAGGTTTGGCGGCCATCCTTGATTAATTCGCCGGTCCGCTCAGCAGGCGGCTGGTGGTTCGCGCCAGCGCGTCGGCCGCGGTGTATCGCACCGCCGGGTCGGGTTCCGCGATCATATTCAATAACGGTTGGATACAATTGGGGCGAGCGATACGCCCGAGCGCCCAGGCGACGTCGGCGCGTACGATCGGATCGTTGGCGCGATGGAACTGGCGCATCAGGGCCGCGACTTCATGCTCACCGCCGCGCAGGCCGATAGCCTTGGTTGCGGCCAGTTGCAGCCCCGGATCGGCGGAATCCAGCGCCGCGGTCAGCAGGTCGCGGCTTACGCCAAAATCGAGCCGCTCGAGTAGGTCGCTCAACCAATGACGCACCATGTAATCACGATTCACGATCGCCGATCTCAGAATCTGCAAACCGTCGCGGCGCGAATAGTGGGTCAGCGCGGTCGCCGCCGCCATCCGGACCTCGATGTCCGAGTTGGTCAGCGCCCGCCGCAGAGGCTTCACCATCGCGATATCACGCGCGTCGCCCAACGCCAACGCCGCCATCGCCTGCACGTCGTGCTGGGGGTTATGCTCGAGCGCGGTTTCGATCTGCTGCACGCTCGAATTGTCGCCGAGCAGCAGCAGCGCATGTCCGATCAAGGTTTGGGTGAACGGATCGCGCTCCGAAGAGAACAGCGCCAGCAGTGGTTTTACCACCTCTTTGCAGCCGATATTACCGAGCGCTTGCGCCGCCTCCATCCTCATCTCCGGATCCGATCCCTCGGCCGCTTCGAGCAACGGATCGGTGACCGCGCAGTCTTTTATCTGACTAAGCCCGCCAACCGCGAGACGCCGTCGGGCATCGTCGGTAGACTCATAAAAAAGCCGCTGCAATACAGCAACGGCTTTCGCGTCGCCGATATCCGCCAGCCCGTCCACCGAGGCCATTCTCAAGCTTGGATCGGGTGAGTAAAAAGCGTCTTCGAGCAGCATCGGGCCGATCGCGTCGCCGTTGACGCCGAGCGCGCCGGCCGCGAACAATTGCTCGAAGGGATCCCGCTCGGATAGTCCGTGGCGCAGTGTCACGATGGAAAAGTCGTGCAGGGTCTTGAGCTCGGCCGGATTGTCGAAGTTGCGCGCCTGCAGTGGCTGGGTCTTCGGCGGTTCTGAAGAGCGTAGCGATTTTGCGCCGGCGGTGATTTTGGCATGCGCCACAGCCAGCGCG
>DATJOQ010000501.1:0-9609 GCA_035506935.1 Binataceae bacterium (SeqCode)
TGCCGAGCGTAAAACCGGAGGCGAGCTTGTCCGCCATCCAGCGTTCGTGCTCGAAGCGCGCGAGCTTCTCGATATCGTCCTTGGGAAACTCGACCAGCTGCGAGTCGCTGCGCGCGGGAATCATCACGTAGCCGGCTTCCGCCAGCTTGTCCGGGATCGTGCGCACGGTTTCGCGATTGGATTCCTTGTACATCTCGGGCAGCGCCGCGTAGTCGATCAGCAAAGGATCGATCTTCTTGAGGTCGTCGCGTACTGGCCCCTGTTTCCATCCGTCGCGGCGCTTGCCGTCGCAATGAACTTTGTGAGCCGCGGCCGCGAGCCGTTCGAGCAACTCCCCCTCGAGCTCGATCTGCTGCACCAGCGATTGGAACTGATCGGCCTCGACATGCAGCTCGAGCTGCGCGATCGCCGGCAGGCAGGAGCGCTCGAAGCGCGACTTGCCGGTCAGCATGCTCATCGCGACAACCGATTCCATCGAGCGCGTGCCGTGCTTGTAGTGGCTCGCCTGAAGCAGAGCGTGCAGCACGCCCGAGTCGATATTTATGACGTCCTTTCCGTTCCTCCGTTCGAAGAGTTGCGGAGCGTCGCGGAGAAGGATGGTCCGCAATAAAATTGCGCGCCGGATGATATACGACGGGTCCGCAGTCCCCTTCTGACGGTTGGGGCCCATGATATTTACGTAGCCCTTGAGACGACTGACGAAATCCGGCCCCTTGGCGTCGCGGAACATCTCGGGCGTCAGGTCATGCCCAAATGATTCCATGCTCTCGTAAATGCCGCCGGCGAAGACGAAGATCGCTCGTCCGATCGGATGCGTGAGCTGGCCCTGTTGGAAGCTCCCGTCTTGCATCGGCGCGAGGAAATGCCGCAGCCACGAGAGCTTGTCGGTATCGAATTCGTCCCAGAACACCAGCGGCAACATGCCCGAGAGCCCGGTGTCGCGCACCTGATGCAGCGCGTCGTGCAGCGCGCCAACCTCGTTGAATTGCGACAGGTTGAATCCGCGAACCTCGATCTGGCCCGGCAGCACCGACTTAGCTACTTCGGTGATGCCGAAGCTTTTGCCCGATCCCGGCGAGCCGAACACCGCGATCGACAGCGGACGGCTCTGATGGGACTTGCGGCAGTATTCAGCCATCAGGTTGCGGATACTGCGAAAGCTCTCGATCTCGCGGCGATCGACCGTGAGCAATTTTCCGAAGCGTCCCAGCGGCACGCCTTTGAGCGCGGCTTCGGCGCCCTCCAGCACGATCTGCTGCGCGACGTCGCTGATCGCGTTGCTCGAAATATTTTCCAGGATGGTCCAGAAACTGCCGTCGACATCCTCGCGCAAGGTCGTCGCCGATTGCGTCAGGCGCCGTACCGCGTCCGGAACCACCGCCTCGGCGTAGGGAAGAGTGTCCTTGGCAAGTTCGTTGGCGACCAGCGAGATCGGAAACGCGAGCTTGGCCGCCGGCGCCGCCGCGCCGCGCACGCCGTAGCCTTCCAGATGCAGCGCGCGCATCGCGTCGATACCACGCTGCACGCCGCGTTTGATATCCGGCGCCGATCCCGGGCACATCAATTGGCGAACCACAGCGGCCGTGAGACACGATGTATAGCCAACCATCCCGCCAGGATGATTTTGCGTCCACATGCCTTCGACCGTCTTGGGATCGAAGAGCAGCCGGCAGACCGGATGCAATTGGTCCTCGCCGAAGGTCGGCTGCGACAACAGAAACGCGCCTGCGGTGTCGAACGAAACCACGACGTGCGCGCAATGCGACAGCGCGTTGACGCGCGGATTATGGATCAGCTCCCAGGCGAGGTCCTGCGCGGTCTGCTCCCACGACAGCTCGCGGCTGACCTGAACCTCGGTCAGGCGCAAATCGTCCACTGTCATCACGACGATCAGGCGCTCGGCGTGATAGCGGTGCAGATGATTCCACAATTCGCCTTGAGCGATCGGTCGCGCCATCTTGATCACCACCCACGGACGCTGGCCTTCCGCGGTCACCGCGCTCGGCCACCATTCGCGATGGTTGCGAAAGCCGAGGCCGGCGTCGTCGAGCACCACGATATCGGGCGCGGGCGGTTCATTGGGGACGCGATGCCATTCGCCGGTGCTATCGGCGTCGTCGTTGGCGCGGTCAAGGCCGAGGAATCTCTCGACGCGCCAGGCCGGCCTTTCGGCGTCGAGCGGCGGCTTGTCGCCGTATTTGTGCAGCGACCACATCGCGTACGCGTGATGGAGCCGCGGATCGCCTGGCAAAACCGGATCGGTGAACCATGGCGAAGAGCGTACGGCAAAGTCGCCGATCTTGTTCTGGCGCAACTCGGCCGCGACCGCCTCGATCAAATCGGCCAGCAGGGCGGCGCCGCTGCGCTGCCAGAAGGTGCGCGTCGAGGCGCCGGTGTGCCAGGCCGCACCGGCGCCATCTTCCCGCCGTGTAGTGGCGATATTCCAGTCGATCGTGACGTCGCCGGCTACAATTACGGTCTTTTCGGGATTCGAGCTCTTGCCCATAAGCTGGTAGATGTTTCGCTGCCGTTTCTACACCAGTGCATGGACTCATGCCAGTGTGCCGGGCATACCTACAATAAGTAATGTCCGGCTTGCCTCGACTGGCCACATCTATCGATCGGAGCGCCAGCCATTGCATCCGGGTCCGTCTTTACCCGTATAATCGCCGGTCGCTTGATTGGCAGCAGCCAAGCCCGAGGAGAAACCGATGGACTACCGCAAGAGATTCCTGATTGAGCCCGGCTCCAAAGTCCGGCTTGGCAAAATCGACGCGTCGTTCAAGGACAAGCACGAGTCGCACAAGATGGCGATGCCGGAGATCCAGAAGCATACCGAGCGGATGGCGGATCTGCAGTATCTGCTCTACGCCGACGGCAATCAGTCGCTGCTGGTGGTGCTCCAGGCGCTCGACGCGGGCGGCAAGGACGGCGTGGTGCGTCACGTGTTCACGGCGATGAATCCGCAGGGCACCAAGGTCATCGGTTTCAAGCAGCCAAGCAAGGAAGAAGCCGCGCACGATTTTTTGTGGCGCTCTCATCAACACGCGCCCGCCAGGGGTGAAGTAGTGATCTTCAACCGCTCGCACTACGAAGACGTGCTGGTGGTGCGCGTGCACAAACTAGTGCCGAAAGAAGTGTGGTCCGAGCGCTACGACCTGATCAACGATTTCGAAAAGATGCTGCATCAAAATGGCACGACGATTCTGAAATTCTATCTCCACATCAGCCCGGAGGAGCAGTTGGAGCGCTTCAAGCAGCGGCTCGACGATCCCAAGCGGCATTGGAAGATCAGCGAGGCCGACTATTCCGAACGCGAGCTATGGTCCGACTACATCGAGGCGTTCGAGGACGCGATGGAGAAGACCAGCACCAAGTACGCGCCGTGGTACGTGATTCCGTCCAATCACAAATGGTTCCGCAATCTGGCCATCTCGGCGATCGTCGCGGATGCGATGGAGGAAATGGATCTCAAGCTGCCGCCGACCCAAGTGGATATCGAGGACATCCGCCGCAAGTATCACGTTGCTGAGGAGGAGCAGGAGAAGGGCAAATCGAAGAAGAAGAAAAAATGAGCGCCGCTCGAACGAGCGACGCTCAAACTTGAAAAAAAGCCGCTCCGCAAACGCGCGGTGCGACTTAGCTGAACTCGCCGCGGATGTATTCCTTGGTGTGCTCCTCTTGAGGATTTTCGAAGATCGCTTCGGTCGGGCCGTACTCGACCATGTAGCCGGTGCGTCCGCCCTGAGACTTGTCGACGTAGAGAAACGCGGTCATGTCGGCGACGCGCTTGGCCTGCTGCAGATTGTGAGTAACGATCGCGATGGTGTAATCCTTCTTTAATTCCTTGATCAGCTCTTCGATACGATGCGTAGCGATCGGATCCAACGCCGAGCACGGCTCGTCCATCAGCAGCACCGAGGGCTGAGTCGCGACGGCACGCGCAATGCACAGTCTCTGTTGCTGACCGCCGGAAAGCGACAATCCGCTCGAATGCTGGATATCTTTCACCTCGTCCCACAGCGCGGCCTGCCTCAATGCCTGCTCGACCTTGTCCTCGACCTTTCCCTTGTATCCGTTCAGCCGCAGACCGAACGCGACGTTTCTGAAGATGCTCATCGCGAACGGATTCGGCTGCTGAAACACCATCCCGATATTGCGGCGCACCGAGACCGGATCAACGTCAGATGCGTAGATGTCCTTGCCCCGGAACTTCACGTGGCCTTTGAAACGAAACCCGCGAACCAGATCGTTCATGCGATTGAGGCAGCGCAAGGCGGTGCTCTTGCCGCATCCGGAGGGGCCGATGAATGCGGTGACGGTGCCCCGCTTGATCTTCAGCGCGATGTCGCGCGCAGCTTTGAAGCGGCCGTAGAACAGCTCATTGATCTCGCAGTCGATCACGGTGTCATCGCCGGCCGAGTGGCCGTTGGTTACAGGTAATGTGCTAGCTGCCATGATCGCCGCCTCCTCAGCCGGCGGATCGTCTGGACAAAACTTGGCCCGCAATGTTGGTTAAGAGAACAATGACCACGAGCGTCAACGCGGCCGCCCAGGCCATTGCCACTTGATTATCGAAGGGCGATCCCGAGAAGTTGTAGATAAGCACCGCGAGTGAAGCGGTCGGTTTCATCAGGTCGTCAATAGTCTTGGGCAAGAAATAGGGAGCCGTTCCGCTTGCCCAAAAATCACTGAACAGCGATGTGAACAGCAGCGGTGCGGTTTCGCCTGCCGCGCGCGCGATCGCCAGCATGATCCCGGTCAAAATTCCCGGCGCGGCGGTCGGAACAATTATCTGGCTTACGACCTGTGACGGAGTTGCGCCCATTCCGATCGCCGCTTCGCGCATCCGCGCCGGCACGCGCTTGATGGCTTCTTCCGCCGTGAGCAGGATGGTCGGAATCATCAGTAGCGACAGCGCCACTCCCCCCGCTGGCGCTGAGAAGCCGCCGGTCAGGATCACCACCGTCGCAAACGCGAAGACGCCGGCGATAATCGACGGCAGGCCAGTCAAAACTTTTGCTGAGAAGCGCACCGCCGCAGCGGTTTTGGTCTCGGGTCCGAACTCGGCGATATAGATCGCGCCGAAAATTCCGACCGGTATGCTGATCACGGTGGCGATTATAACGATGACCAAGGTGCCGACGATCGCGTTGCCAAAGCCGCCCCCGGTCATCATCGCCGCCGGCGGAAGCTCGCTGAACGCCGCCAGGTTAATCGCCGCGCTCCCGCGCTTGATCAGAAGATAGAGCACCGAGAACAGGGGGAACATCGCCGCCAGAGTGGCTGCTCCCGTAGTAAAGCTCATCATGGCGCTGAACAGCGTTCGCGGACGGCGCAACGAGCGCTCAAGGCTCGGCAGGTCGACCTCGTCCTGAACCGCCTTTCTGATCTCGGATAGCGACGCCATCAGCGGAGTCCCTTAAGGGTGGCATCGGCTCGCTGGAGGATTATGGTGCCGAAGATGTTTACCACCAGGGTGATTGTGAGTAGCACCAACGCGGCGTACATCAGCGCGCCAACCTCAATTCGATCAGCCTCCGGGAAGTGATTGGCGAGCAACGCCGCCAAAGTGTTGGCGGGCGAAAACAGTGACGTGCTGATGACATTGGCGTTGCCCGCGAGCATCGCGAGTGCCATGGTCTCGCCTAGCGCACGGCCAAATCCCAGAATCACTGCGCCGAAAATTCCACTCGCCGCAGTCGGGATGAAAATCGCCAAAATTGCCTCCCAGCGCGTCGCGCCGATTCCATAAGCTGCCTCGCGTATTTTCGGCGGTACCCCGACCAATGCGTCGCGCGAGATCGCCGAGATGGTCGGTAAGACCATGATCGCCAACACCACCGAGGCTGGAAAAAGACCGGGCCCGCTAAGGCCTGTACTGAAGATCGGAATCCATCCGAGGTGTGCGTGCAGCCAGTTCGCCGGCGGACGTATGTAGGGAATCACCACGAAGATCCCCCACAGCCCGTAGACGACACTGGGGATTGCCGCGAGCAGCTCGATAATGAGTCTTAGCAAATCCTCCAGTCGCGCGGGAAGTACGCTCCACAAGCGGTTTTCGCCCAGCCCAAGGTAGCTGATGATTCCGTCGAGCCCGGTGGCGAGGAATCCTTCGCTCAGGAAAATCGCTATTGCGAGCCCAAAGAACGTACCGATAGCCAATCCCAGCAACGAGCTGTACAGCGTGCCGAAAATCGCTGGTAAAATCCCGAACTGCTCCCGATTTACGTCCCAAGTCGTGCCGATCAGAAATTTCAGGCCATACGCCTGGATCTGCGGCAGCGCGACCCATCCGATTCTTCCGACCAGTAAGAAAACCAGCAGAACCGTAAACCAAGCGACGGCCAGCGTGGCTCGCCGGAACAGCCGATCGCGGAGGACCTCAAATGTCGTCGGCGGCCGTGATATTTCCTCCGGCGTCTCCGCGTGAGGAACAGTCTCGACTACCACGGCGTTCGCTGGCGTCATGAAATCTGGTTAAGCGCTTGTTTTACCGCCGTCACCACATTCCCAGGCAGCGGGATATAGCCGAGCTGGGCGCTGTAGCTTTGTCCTTGATCCAGCCCATACTCAATCACCGCCTTGAGTGTCTCGGCGACTTTCGGATCCTGGTATTTCTTGTAGCAGAGCAGCCAGGTGTAGGTGACGATAGGATAGGCGTCGGCGCCCTCCGGATCGGGAATCCATGCGCGCAGATCGGGCGGCAGCTTGACACCGGCAAGCGCGGTCTTGCCCGTATTCAAGTCGGCTTTGACATAATTGCCGCTCTTGTTTTGAAGTAGCGCCGTCGGCATGTTGCTTTGCCGCGCATAGCCATATTCGACGTAACCGATCGCGCCCGGGGTCTGCTTGATTAGCGCGGTGACGCCCGGATTACCTTTTCCCGCCACACCAACCGGAAAATTAACCGCCTTACCCGCGCCCGGACCATTTTTCCAATCCGCACTAATCGCGCTCAGATGGGAGGTGAAGACAAAGGTGGTGCCGCTCCCGTCGGATCTCGTGACCACCGTGATCTTGGTATCCGGCAGCGTCACTCCCGGATTTGACTTGGCAATCATAGGATCGTTCCATTGAGTTATCTTGCCAAGGAAGATCCCTACGTAAGCGTCGCGCGACAGCTTCAGTTCTTTCGGGCCATCCGGAAGGTTGTATGCGAGCACGATACTGCCTGCGGTCATCGGCAGCAGCACCACGCCTTCCTTGACCGCAGCCATTTCCGCATCGGTCATAGCGGCGTCGCTCGCACCAAAATTGACCAAGCCCTGCTGGAATTGTTTGACGCCGGCACCGCTTCCGAGCGCCTGGTAATTGATCTGTACATCGGGATGCAACTTGTTGTACTCGAGAAACCATCTTTGATAGAGCGGAGCCGGAAAAGTCGCGCCAGTACCCTGTAACGTGACGTGGTCGGCGGCGTCGGCAAAACTCGTAAGCGCCCCGATACGGTTTCCGAAACCCAAAAACCCCGCGCAGATCAAGACAAGTGCAAGCAGGCAAGTGTTCCGCGTCCTCATGAAAGTCTCCTAGGTTAGAACGGTGCCTTCACGCGAGGCATGGCGAGAAAGCCAAGCCAAACAGACTCGTGTTACGCAACCGTGTCGTGATGATTAAGATTTGATGTCAACCGGCCCGGTGCGAGTTGCTAACGCAAGCCTCCTTTATCCACAAGCACCCATAAAATCCGCTGGGCACGGCTCTGGCCGTCGATCCCGAGTACCTCAAGACGTGAGCTTGGACGTGAAATCCGCCTCACACGCCCGATAATTCCGCTGCGGCGAGGGCTTGGAGACGACATCAAAGCCGCTGCCGCCGAGGTATTTAACCAGGGAGCCGACTATTCTTCCGTGGCGTTTGAGCTCGCTCGATTCCACCCACTCGCGGGAAGGTGACACCAGCAGATGGTGATGCTGACCCTGCGACTCGCCGCACTCGCAGGCGCCCATTTCACCGTCATCCTCAAAATCGATGAGAATTTTCATACTATATTCCCCCCAACACCCTCAGATAACCCGAAGATGTTAATCGGTTATGACAGAGCGGTGAGTGCGCGGTGAAAATCACAAGCCGGAACACGGGATGAGCGGCAAAATTGACTCGAGCCTGTTATCAGGGCGAAGAAACCCCGCAAACGCCAGTTTTAGGGGCCTTGTCGCAGATAAAGGGTCAATCGGCGGCGCGTGGTTGGATAGTTCCTTGCGGCGACTGAATCGCGGACGGCTCGCCGGTAAACGAATCGAGCCTTAGAGGCGGGGTACTGCCGCCGTGTGAGAAATCGAACAGCGCATCCAGACGACCCGCCATCTCGTCGAATGACTGATTACCAATCCGGCCAAGGTGCCAGTTGTCTTCAATGAACCGCAGGATCGACGTCTGATCGGTGATCGTGTGATCGACGAAGTTTGCTTTGGAATATGGCGAAATCACCAGCAGTGGCAGTCGCGGTCCATAACCGCATCGGCCCTGATACGCCCCCGGCGAGGTCTTGCCGCATACGCCCGGTCCGTCGAGGGCGTCGGCCTTGGTGGCGGAGCCCATCCGCCGCGGCGGCATCTGATGGTCGTACCATCCGTCGCTGTCGTCGTAAGCAATAAGGATCGCGGTGTCCTTCCATTCTCGAGCACTCTGCAAGCGATTCACCGTATCAACCAGGAACATCTGCTCGTCGAGCGGATCCGAGTATCCGGCGTGACCATCCTGCGCCGCCGGCGCCTTGAGAAAGCTCACCGCAGGCATATTGCCGGCCTTTAGCGCGCTCCAGAAATCATCCAGGTCGTACTGATGGTTCGCTTGGTCGTCGTGTCCGATCGCGGCGGTCGACGTCGGCGGCAGATGGTGTGGATTCGAGGTTTGCTCGAAATACTGGAATGGCTCATGATGCGGGACGTAGGCCCTGAGCGGGACGCCGCCATACGCCAGCGTCGTTACGTCGCATATCGCCTTGCCGTCGGCTTCATGCGAGCTCGGCCGGAATCCCCCTTGGAACCATCCCCACGAAACATTCTTTTCCTTCATCAGATCGCGGATCGTGCGTCCCTGCATTTTTATCCGGGCCGGTTTGATGCTCGAACAATCGTCGAACGCCGGATCGGGGTCATAGATCACCGTTCCTTCAACCACGTTCATCTCCCGATCGCGCCCGCTGGCAGACGTTCCCGCGATGAAATCGGTCACGCCGTGAGTCTGTCCTGCTACTAGATTCAGCGCTCCTGGAGTCGACGGTCCGAACACGGAACCGTAGGAGTTGTCGCTCATCGCATAATGTTGGGCGTAGTTCCACAAGGCCGTAACCGTATTGCCGTCGTAGAAGCCCATCACGGTATTCGGATCTTTGCATCCCGTGTAACCCTTGCGTTCGCGCGAGACCTCGACGAACTTGTCTACGCGTCCGCCGTTATAGGCGCGCTGTTCGTCGGTATATTCGTGATCCATGTCGCAGGTGTGGGCTTGCGCGCGATCGAGACGAAAGGGAGGCGCCAGGTTCGGATTATGTGCGATTCGCTCGGGCGTAAGACCGTTCACCGCGGGCGTGTCAGGAGCCGCGGTGAAGGAGGGCTGGTTGAGCGGGTTGGCGGCTTTCGGATAGGTGGCAAAGTAATGATCGAA
>DATJOQ010000502.1:0-3383 GCA_035506935.1 Binataceae bacterium (SeqCode)
CGACATGTTGAAAAAGGCCATAGACGAAGCGCTCGCATCATCCGAAGCGGGGAGCAGCAATTCGAAATAATCCAGCGATACCGAGCCCGACGCGCAACCTAAGGCGTCTCTAACCGCCGGTGATCGGCTTCTCCGGCTCGCCCACACAGTAGGCACATCGGCAGATCGCGCGTAATTGCGGCAGGGTGTAGAAAGTTTCGTGCCCGTCGACCCATCCGAGGAAAACGCTATTCTCGCCCAAGCGCACAAGCTGGCGCAGGCGCTGCGCCTCGGGCGCAATCTCACCGTCAACCTCGCCTTTGCATTCGAGGCAGGGGCAGAAGCGGCGCAGATTTTCGAGCGGATAGATACTGTCGTGGCCATCGCCCCATTGGGCGTTCACCGCGTAGCGGCCGATTTCGCTCACGCTCTTGATCGACAGTGGCTTGGATTTGACCGAGGGCATTATCGCGAACCTTCAGTGATTAGCATCAGCCAGCGCGACGCCACGATCAAGTGGGCCGCTCGATGTTGTATCGCTGCGCATGTCTCGGTCACCGGATCGTAGAAAATTATTGGTCCAAACGCGAATCCGGGGAAGCTTCCGGTGACGCTGGGGGAGGCAAGCACGAGCATATCGACCTTGTCCGCGCGCAGGCCCGCCGCGCTCTCGTCGTCGTCGTTGAATCTGATGAATTTTGCCTTGTCGGCACTGCCCAAAACCGCGGCGGCGACCGCGCGGCAAATATCCACTTCGAAGGCCGCTAAATCGCCGTGGGGTTCGTGATTGTTGACACTGTTGTTATCGCCCACGTAACCGAAATACTGCGGGCCTTCGTGATGCACGATGTAGTCGGCTAACGCGACCAAGATCACCAACAAAGACCTGAATCCGGTGGTCGACAACTGCCTCACCAAACGCGGCTTAACGGTACCAAGCCGCCGTTAGAGGCAAATATCGAATGGGTATGAAATTGAAGTTGCGCGAAATTTCTGTTGTATGAAGATCCAATGACAGGAAGATTAGATTTTCGCCTGGGTAGCAAACGCGATTGGAACAGCGAGATAATCGGTCGTCTTCGGCCGAGCAGAAGGAGCGCACATGGATCGAGAAGATCTCAAACGACGATTGGCTGCACTGGCCGGTCACGCCTCCGCCGAGCTCCGCGCCAAGCAACGTAGTCGTGAGACTTCGACGGTCGAGAAGGCATTCTTCGAAGCGAGCCGCCTTGCGCGCACGATACCGCACTGGGGCGACGCCATCCTGTGCGACGGCCTGATCTACGCCGCTCGTGCCCTTAAAGATGACGCGCCAGCCAGGGAAGCGATCGCGTGGTTCGGCCCGCGATTAGCCTCGAGCCCACGCTTTGGCGACTGGTTCTGGTTTTGGGCGGCAGAAGGGTTGGCGGCAGTGGACCTATTTCAACTCACCGGCCAGAACACCTATCTCGATTATGCCCGCGCCGTCGTCAACAATCTTGAGAATCGCCTCGCGCATACAGAGGACGGCGCCTTCATGCCGCATCCGCCGAACCTCGAGGTCTGGGTTGACGTGGTCTACTTCTCGACTCCCGCGATGGCGCGTCTGGGACGCGTGTCGGGCGACCATGCGGTGGTCGCGCGCGCGCTCAAACAGTTGGTGCTGCACGCCAACCATCTGCGCGACGAGGCGAGCGGACTGTTCTGGCACGTGGCTTACGTCGACAAACACAGTCATTCGGCGTGCCTGTGGGCGCGCGGCAATAGCTGGTATTCGATCGCGGCCACGGAAGTACTGAACGAAGTGCGGATGGCGGGCCTCGAGCGCGAGCTGGGCGAGCAATTCGAAGCGGTCAGCAAAATCGTCGCGCGGCAGCTTGCGTCAGTAATTAAACTGCAGGATCGCAGCGGACTGTGGCATACGGTGATCGACCGGCCGGATTCATATCTCGAGGCCTCGGCAACGGCAGGATTCACGTTGGCATTGGGGCGCGCGGCGCGTATGAATCTTGCCGGGCTCGAACCTGCTGCCGTTAAGCGCGCGCACGCGGACGCGCTGGCGGCTATCTGCGCGAAAATCGATTCGGAAGGCGATTTCACCGGCGTCGCGCAGCAGACACCGCCGGGGGATTTCTCCTGGTATCAATCGATACCGGTTGCGACCGCGCCGTTCGGCACCGGGATTTGCCTGATGGCGCTATCCGAAGCGCTGGGTGAATAGCTAATCGAATGGCGCATTCCTCTTGTTTGTCCTCCGAGCGCAGAGCACGAGGAATCCCGGAGCGACCTATCAAGATGGGATTTTTCACCAGCTTTGCTCGGAATGACGGAAACAAATAGTAAGTCAATTTAACTGACCACTATCCCGAAATGGCTAGTCGATTCGATTAGTCATCCTGAATTAATTGAATAATTCGCAAAACCGGTGTGCTTGAACGGTTTAGTAAATTGGCGGTTCGCCGGGCGGACGAGTTTTCCATCGGCGATGAATCCAGTTCCAATGATCCGGATGCGCCCTAATAACATCCTCCAAAACCTTGGTAAAACGCTGGGTGTTTTCCCGCATCGATTCCTCCTGGTTGCCATCGCAGACGATCTCAACCAGCGGCAGAACCTTGATCCGATGGCTCGAGCTGGCACCCTGCCGAACGATGAGAACCGGCACGACCGGTACTCGCGTCGCCATCGCGAGCCGCGCTAAACCGTCGCTGGTGCTGGCCTTGTGCGAAAAGAAATCCACGAACACGCCTTTGCGAACGTCCAGATCGAGCGCAAAGGCCACGATCGCGCTTGAGCGCAAAAGCCCAAGGATCTGCCGGCCAACGTCCCTGCGTCCGATCACGACGCTGCCAAACCTGGCGCGAGAAGACTCGATCGCATCGTCCATCAACGGATTTCGCAGCGGCCGCCCGACGATTGCGATCGGAAAGCTGTAAAGCTGGTTCGCCGCCGCCATCAGCTCGGTATTGCCGAAATGTGCGGTAAGGCAAAGTGCGCCGTGGACGAAGCGCTCTCGTCTCAGGTATTCGACGAACTCGGGCTCCTCGTAGACCGCGTATTGTCCGATGTTGCCTTTGTTGACGTCGGCGAGATGACTCCACTCGGCGGCGACGCGGCCCCAGTTGCGATACATCTCGCGCAAAGTCTTAAGACGCCACGCCACGTCGGCTTGCGGAAAGGCGAGTTCGAGATTGCGCATCGCGATCGGTCGGTTGGTTCGATCGAGCGTCATCGCGAGTGACCCCAGCGCGGCGCCAGTCCGCATCGCCACGCCAAGCGGCATGGAAGCCAGAGTCCGCCTGGCGGCGGCGAAGGCCGTATATTCGAGGCGTGCTCGCGCGCCCGCAATCTGTCGCGCCATCGGAGGGTCCACGTTCGCAGAGCGGATGCAGATGCGCAAGAGCGAGCGGGCACGCGGATTGCGC
>DATJOQ010000503.1:0-3701 GCA_035506935.1 Binataceae bacterium (SeqCode)
TGAAGCGCCTGATGCTCGATAATCTCGGCTTGGGCCTTGCACTCGAGGGCTTGGCCGCAGGCGAGTTCTTCATCAGCGACAAGAAAAAATAACTCCGCGCAGCTCCGTAACGTCCGATTCGCGGCACTTGACAGAAGGCACGCTGTTGCCTTAGAAGATTAATTAACTTTCTTACATAATTTTGGCAAACATTACCTCATCGATGGCGACTCGAGCCAAAAGGACCTATCCGCCGACCGTATCGCGAAGCGCCCTGCTGCTCGGCGGTTCAGATCGCAAGTTCCGCGACTTCCTGCACGCCCTGCTCACTTTCAGCCATCAGGTTCGTGACGTGCTGGGCATCTTCGCGGAGGTGATGGGCGTCAGCAGCCCGCAGTACGAGCTGCTGATCAACATCCGCTACCTGGAGGACGGCGAGGGCGTAAATATCACGCGCCTGGCAGCCGCGTTGCACTGCAGCGGCGCTTTCGTCACGACCGAGGTCGGCAAACTGGTTGCGGCAGGGTTGGTTGACAAGCGACGCGACAGCCACGACCGGCGATGCGTTGTGTTGCGGCTTACCGAGCGATGCCGGGCACGTTTCGAGGCGCTCGCCGCGCTGCAACGGCCGGTGAACGACGCCTTGTTTGGTTGCCTCCGAGCAGCAGACTTGGCGCGCCTGGTCGAAATGGCGCCGGCTTTGATGGACTGCGGCGATCGCGGGCGCGCGCTCGCTCGATATTTAGTGCGTAATCCGCAATCGGCCAACGCCGCGTGAACCGCGCCAAGCGACGATCTCAATGCTGAAGAGCGGCGCCGAGCACCTGGAATCGATTCGCGATGGCCGCGCCGTCTTTATCGGCAGCGAGCGGGTCGACGACGTCACCGCCCATCCCGCATTCCGCAACGCGGCCGGGACCATCGCTGCTATCTACGATCTGAAAGCGTCGCGCGAGAATCGCGAATTGGCTACCTTCGAAGAGGGCGGCGAGCGATATTCCAGCTACTTCCTGAGGGCGCGCTCGAGGGAAGATCTGCAACGGCGCTTCGACAGCCATCGCCTGATTGGCGACGCGACTTACGGCATGATGGGCCGCACGCCCGATCATGTGGCCTCGTTCGTCAGCGGCATGGCGGTCAATCCGCGCGTGCTCGGCCGCTTCAGCGACAACGTTCTGAATTACTACGACAAAATGCGCCGCGAGGATCTCTACGCCGCGTATGCGATCATCCCGCCTCAGACGGCGCGCGACCCTTCGTTCGCCGAGCATCCGGGAAAAATGGTTCCGTCGCTGCGGGTGGTGCGCGAGAACGATAGCGGGGTGTTCATTTCGGGCGTGAAAATGCTTGCCACCGGCGCGGTGCTGGCAAACGAAATCTGGATCGGCAGCCTGGTTCCGCTGGCCCCGGACCAGATGGCCCAGTCAATCACCTGTGCGGTGCCGGTCAACGCGCGCGGGCTGAGTCTATGGTCGCGCAAGCCGCTTGAGCGTCACATCGTGAATGAGTTCGACAGTCCGCTGACCGCGCGCTTCGACGAGACTGACAGCGTACTCGTCTGCGACGACGTGCACGTGCCGTGGGAACGCGTGTTCGTGCACAACGATCCGGTGACAGCGCGCACCATCTACCTCGACACTCCCGCCCATTGTTACGGCAACCATCAATCCAACGTGCGCTTCTGGTGCAAGATGCAGTTGATGCTGGGGCTGGCCGCCAGGATCAGCGCCACGACCGGTGCTGATCAGCAGCCTGCAACCCGCTTGACTCTGGGCCGAATGGCGTCGTTGGAAGCGCTGCTCGGCGGGTTGATCATGGGACAGATCCAGGCCGCGGAGCGATGGCCGGAAGGGTATGTGACCTTCAACCGACGTTACATGTACGCAGCGCTGGGCTGGTGCACTGAGAATTACTCCGCGATCGTGGATACGATTCGTGAAATGTGTGGTGGCGGCGTGTTTCAGTTGCCGGCAGATACGTCCATCATGAACGATCCGCAGCTGGCCTCGACCTTCGATCATTATTGGAGCACGCCGCGTTTGCGGGCGCTCGATCGTATGAAGCTGTTCAAGCTGGCGTGGGACGTGGTCGGTTCGGAATTCGCCGGGCGCCATCAACAGTACGAGAAGTTGTACGCCGGCGCCCCGTCCGTGGTTTTCAACTACAATCATGAACTCGCGCCGTGGGCTCGTTTCGGCGCTGTGGTTGACGAACTGATGGCCAGCTATGGGCTGTCAGGATCTTGACCCTTACAACCTTTTAGGATTCGTTCCATGCGATTGCAGGTCACGACGCTTGGCGACAGTGGACCGACCGTAATTCTGGTTCACGGCAGTTTGAACGACGGGTCGACCGCATTTACGGCTCAAGCGCCATTGGCTCAGCGCTGGCGTCTGGTGATTCCCAACCGGCGCGGCTATGGCAACAGTCCCGCGACCGACAAAGTCGACGTCGAGGTGGACGCGGCTGACATCGTTGAGCTACTCGGTCGGGGAGGGGGAGGACATCTGGTCGGCACGTCCATGGGCGGAATCGTGGTCGCACATGCGGCGGCGCGGGCGCCCGCATTGGTGCATTCGCTGACGCTTATCGAACCACCCGCCTTCGTCAACGCTATCGACATAGCGCCTGTCGCTGAGACTGCCGAAGCGATGAAGCGTCATTGGCAAAACGCGGCTCACACAACGCCAGCCGAGTTCATCCCTGGGTTTCTTCAGGCTCTCGGTATTACGATCGCGCTGCCATCACCGATGCCGCCTTCGATCATCACGGCGGCGCGCAATCTAATGACCGAAGCGCCTTGGGACTGCTCAATTCCGGCGGCCGAACTGGCGAGCGCGCCTTTCCCCAAACTAATAATATCGGGAACATCTTGTCCGGCTTTCGAGGCAATCTGCGATCGTATCGCCGGGCAGCTCGGCGCTGTACGACGCGTTTTTGATGGCGCTGGTCACGCTGTGCAGCGGCTCGGCGCGCCTTTCAACGAGTTGCTTGAGGCGTTCATGTCAGGGCGCTAATAACCGCGGTACTCCGACCTGAATATTGCAACCACGAACCGAAATTGTGAGAGGAATACGCGATGGCGATCAAAGTTGAGGATAAAATTGCGATCCATGAGCTTCTAAGTCGTCTTTACGTGGCGCTCGACTCCCACAATCCCGAGAGTTTCGCTTCCTTCTTCACCAGTGACGGCGTATTCAGCGCAATGTACGGGGAGTATAAGGGTCATTCCGAAATTGCCGGCTTCATCGACGACCACATCAAGAAAGGTAACGAAGATCACGCGCGCCACTTGATTTCTAATTTCGTGATCGAGGAGGTCGACGGTACACCCATGGTCCGATCATATATAACCAAGATTCGCCTTCAACCGGCCGTAACCCTGGTTGCCTATGCCGACCTGAAGGCTAATGTTGTCAGACAGGGTGGTAATTGGCTGATTCGCAGATTCGACCTATCAATTACACTTTCACCCAACTGATCCGCGACAGTCATAAGGTCCGCCGAACTAACCCACGGAATTGCTCGCTACGAACCGCTGTCGGCTCGATACACCTTAACGTTTGGCATCACATGAAGCTCCTGCTGCAGCGTGCCGAGCGGGTACTCTCCCGAGACACGAACGAGTGTGAAATCGAAGCGGTGTCGTCCTCTTGAGAGTCGCTGCCAGCCACTCAGTACATAACCGATCCTGGGATACGGATCTGTATCATCAAAAGCTC
>DATJOQ010000504.1:0-5042 GCA_035506935.1 Binataceae bacterium (SeqCode)
CCTTCATGTACAACGGCCGCTTCGAGCCGAAGCGCGAGCTCGATCTTTTGCACCGCTACAGGATTACTACTTTCTGCGGGCCACCGACTGAGTATCGAATGCTAATCAAGGAAAATCTCAGTGAGTATCAATTTCCGGCGCTGCGCCATTGCACGGCCGCCGGCGAACCGCTGAATCCCGAGGTGATCGAGGTCTGGCGCGAGCACTTCAAGCTCACAGTTCACGACGGTTACGGCCAGACCGAGAGCATCATCCTCGTCGCGAACATGCCGGGGATGGAGATCAAGCCGGGTTCGATGGGGCTGCCGTTTCCGGGACATGACGTGCAGGTTGTGAATCACGAACTCAACGAGAGCAAGATCGATGAGGTTGGCGAGGTCGCGGTGCGGGTAAATCCCGAGCGTCCGCCGTCGTTGTTCCTCGAGTATTGGAAGAATCCGCAAGAAACCTCGGCGTCGTTTCGCGGCGATTTTTATCTGACCGGCGATCAGGCCTATCGCGACGCCGACGGCTATCTATGGTTCGTCGGGCGCGCCGACGACGTGATCATCTCGGCCGGCTACCGGATCGGTCCGTTTGAAGTCGAAAGCGCTTTGCTGGAACATCCGGCGGTACTGGAATCGGCGGTGGTCGCCAGCCCCGACGCGGACCGCGGCTCGATCGTCAAGGCGTTCGTCAAGGTCAAAGATGGAATCGAGGCCAGCGACGCGCTGGTCCACGAGCTTCAAGAGCACGTCAAGCGCGTAACGGCTCCGTACAAGTATCCGCGCAAGATAGAATTCATCGACGAGCTGCCCAAGACCGTCAGCGGCAAGATTCGTCGCGTCGAGCTACGCCGCCGCGAAGCGGAACAAAGATCGGAGCCGCAGATCAAATCGTAGGCTTCGGGGCGGCTCAACTATCTTTCTTCGGCTTCAAGGTCTTCGCCACATTGATCTCGCCGGCAAATGAGTCGAGATCGATCTCAAGCGTTTCCAACAGGCGTGCGACTAATCCCCAAAAGCCGATCGACAGTACCAGCTCGACGATCTCTTCCGTACTAAGTTTTTCCTTGAGCGCTTCGACCGTTTCCTTACGGCCCTTTACGTTTCGCGTGACGTCGTCGGTGAGGCGCAGCACCAGCCGCTCCAGCTCGTTGAAACATTTTGCTCGCTGCCATCCGCCGATCGCCGCAACCTGTTCGCTGGTGACTCCGCAATCGGCCGCGATCGGCAGATGCTGGGTCCATTCGTAGACCGAATGGCAAAGCTCGGCCACGCGCAAAATCGCCAGCTCGCGCAGCTTGGCGTCGAGCTTGGCGCGCGCCAGCAGGGTGTTAGCGAAGCGCGCGAACGGATGCGCCATCGCCTCCGAATTGCAGATCATGCGGAACACGTTGAGCTTGATTGGAGTCCGCTCGAGAATTTCGCGCACGCTCTGCGGCGCCGTAGCTTCGTCCACATAAGGAAGCAGTGCCATCGCATCCTCCGGTTGAATGATTCTAGTCGTGCGCGACCATACTCCAGTTCAAACGGAGGCCGCGCAATGTTTCCTCAGCGATCGGATTCTGCCAAGAGACTGTACATTTCAAACCCGACGTGCTTGTCTGATTGAGCGCTCCAGTTCGCCCGGTTTTATTCCACAAGGGGTTTTTCGCAATGTACGAAAGCAAATTCGTGACCGCAAACGGCCTGCGTCTGCACTATCTTGATTTCGGCAACCCCTCGGCGCCGCCCGTGGTGTGTATCCACGGACTCACTGCAAACGCCCACAGCTTTGACGACGTCGCGCCGCAGCTCGCCAGCCGTTATCACGTCATCTCAGTGGACGTTCGCGGCCGCGGCGAGAGCCAATGGGGACCGGTCGCCGAATACACGCTTCCTCCTTACGTGAGCGACCTGAATGCGATGCTCGAAGCGTTGAACATTCCGCGCGCGAGCCTCATCGGCACCTCGATGGGCGGCATGATCTCGATGACGTTCGCGATTCTGTTTCCGGGCAAAGTCGAGCGAATCGTGCTCAACGATATCGGACCGGAGATCGATCCGGTCGGGTTGAAACGGATCATGGATTACGTGGTCGAGCCGCCGCAGGAATTCAAGGATATGGCCGCGGTGGTGGCTTACTACCGCGCGATTTATCCGCCGATCGCGAATGATACTGATGCGGCCGTGATCGAATGGGTGAAATGGTCGGTCAAGCCGACCGAACACGGCACGCTCACGTGGAAGATGGACCCAGGAGTGCGTCAGGCGCTGCGCGACGCGCTGAAAAATCCGCCTCCGCAGATCGATACGTGGAAGCCTTACGCTTCGATCAAAGCACCGATCCTGGTGGTGCGCGGAGGCGAGAGCGATATTCTCTCGCTCGTGACCGCGCGCAAAATGTGCGAGGTTTCGCCCAACACCAAGATGGTCGAGGTTCCCGGCGTCGGGCACGCTCCGTTTCTCACGGAGCCCGTTGCGGTCAAGGCATTGGCGGAGTTCTTCGGCGTCTGAGATCAAACCTCAGCCGCGCTCGCGCAATTGTTTCGCTCAGTGCGGGAATTCCACGAGGACTTTTGCCTGCGTGGTCGGGCGGCTCAAGGTCTGAAACATCGCCGGTACCTGATCGATCGAGATCACGTCCGTGATCAAGGGCTTGGGAGCGATTAGCCCGCTTACCATCGCATCGATCGTTTCCCGGAAATCTTCGCGCATGTAGCCGACGGTGAAGTCGAGCGTGATGTCCTTGAACACGCAGGTGGCAGGGCTGATCTGGTCCTCTTCCATGCATACGCCCAGCACCACTATCTGGCCGCCGATCGCAACCATGCTGATTGCGGAGGCGAGCGTCGATTTCACACCAATGCATTCGAAGACCACGTCGGGGCGATGGCCGGTGAGTTCGCGCAATTTGTCGGCCGGACTGGCCTCCTGAGGATTGACCACGGCGGTCGCGCCCAGCTTGAGCGCAAGCTCCGATCGCTTAGGACTCATCTCGGACACCACTATCGTGCTCGCGCCTTTGGCCTTGCACCAGATCAGCGTGGCGAGGCCGACCGGACCCGCGCCCATCACCACGCACGATGAACCGGGCTCGAGACGCGAGCGTTTTACGCCGTGCAGGCCGACCGCGAGCGGCTCGATCAGCGCGCCTTCGCGCGAGGTCAATTGATCAGGCACCTTGAACAAGCTTCCTGCGCCGCAAAGCACGAATTCCGCGTACGCTCCGGGAAGCTGACCGAGGCCGAGGCCGCGAAACTTGATGCAGTGCATATCGCGGCCGCGACGGCATCGCTCGCACACGCCGCACGATATGAACGGCAGCGAGGTGACGCGCTCGCCGATTTCGTAACCCTTCACGCCGGGGCCAACTTCACTGATCTCGCCGCAAAACTCGTGGCCCATCACGCTATCCGGCGGCATCCCGAATCCAAAGCGCACCGCGTGAAGATCAGAACCGCAGATTCCGCAGTTGTGGACCTTGAGCACCACCTCGCCGTCGCCGGCCTTTGGCTTCGGCACTTCGGCTACGGCCATCTCGTTCAGCCGCTTGAACATCGCCGCTTTCATTGGCGCACCGCCTTTGCGAGTAGATGTTTCAACGAGCGAATCAAGGATGAACGCCTATACGCCGTCAGTTGTTCCTGGTGCTCTCGTCGATCAGCTCGACTTTGTAGCCATTGGGATCCTCGATAAACGCGATCACCGTGCCGCCGTGCTTCATCGGGCCCGGCTCGCGCACCACTTTCACACCCTTTGACTTGAGCGTCTCGCAGGTCTTGTAAATATCATCGACGCCGATCGCGACGTGTCCGAACGCGTTCCCAAGATCGTAGGTGTCGGTCTTCCAGTTATGCGTCAGTTCGATCACGGTGTTCGAGGATTCGTCGCCATATCCGACGAATGCGAGCGTAAACTCGCCGCCAGGATAATCCTTCTTGCGCAGCAGCTTCATCCCCAGCGCACCGCAGTAAAACCTGAGCGTTTCGTCAAGGTTGTTCACTCGAATCATCGTATGCAGAAAACGCATGACAGTAACCCTCGGAAATGAGCTTGAGCTGACTCTCCCGCGTTAGCCGCAGGCTGTCAATCGCGGCCGGATTTCACGATCGTGGAGCGGTTTTGACGAAGCCCGTTTTGTGCAAAGATCGGCCAAAGGCGAGGCATAATCGATGGATTTCAACTACAGCGCTGAGGACGAAGTCTTTCGCAAGGAATTTCGCACCTGGCTCGACGCCAACCTGCCGAAAGATCTCGCGCACGGGCAGCTCGACTTCTTCGACGACACCGGCGAGGACTGGGAGCGCCGCGTCGCGTGGCATCGCAAGATGCACGCTGCCGGATGGGTCGGAATCAGCTGGCCCAAGGAGTACGGCGGCCGCGGCGCCAGCCTGATGCAAAATATCATCTACAACCAGGAACTTGTGGCGGTGCATGCGCCGGCGCTGGTGAACCTGCTCGGTATCATGCTGGTTGGTCCAACCTTGATGCAGTGGGGAACGTCCGAACAGAAGGAACGGCACATCGGAAAGATTCTTTCAGCCGAAGAAATCTGGTGTCAGGGATACTCCGAGCCCGGATCGGGTTCCGATGTCGCTTCGCTGCAAACTCGCGCGGTCGAAGAAGGCGACTACTTCATCGTCAACGGGCAGAAGGTCTGGACCTCCGACGCGCATCACGCCGACTGGTGCATCCTGCTGGTACGCACCGATCCCGACGCGCCCAAGCACAAGGGGATCAGCTACCTGCTGGTCGATATGCACAGCCCGGGAATCAGCGTGCGCCCCCTGGTTCAGATCAATGGCGATCGCGGATTCAACGAAGTCTTTTTCGAGGACGTCAAGGTTCCGAAGAAAAACCTGGTCGGCGAAAAGAACCGGGGATGGGGCGTCGCGATCACGACCCTGATGTTCGAGCGATCGGGCGTGGGCGAGCGGCGCGACATGTTGGCTTCGGTCAGAGAACTGGTGGACGTCGCGAAAGCCCTGCGGCGCAATGGGCGAACGGCGTGGGACGATGCGAGCGTACGCCAGAAGCTCGCGCAATTCGCCTGCGAGGCGCAGGCGCTCAAATACACTG
>DATJOQ010000505.1:0-9584 GCA_035506935.1 Binataceae bacterium (SeqCode)
GTATCGAGCGCTGTGATAATTAACTTCAGATGAGCGTGAAAAGTGAACATCCAGAGGAGGCCATCTGATGCCGGCCAAACATTTTTTCGCCAGCCGTCCCGAAGAAGTAGGACTCGATTCGGCCAAGGTCGAAGCGCTGATGGAGCGCGTGGAGCGCGAGGTCAAGGAGGGATTGTTGCCATCGGCCCAGGCCGCGATCGCGCGCAACGGCAAGATCGCCGCGATGCGTACCTTCGGCCATGCGGTGCAGGGCGGCGTCGATAAACCGGCCACTAACGAGACTTTTTACGCGATCTTTTCGTGTACCAAGGCGATCGTCTCGACCGCGCTGTGGATTTTGATCGGCGAGGGCAAGCTCGACGTGCAGACCCGCGTCGCCGAGCTGATCCCGGAATTCGGCACCAACGGCAAACACGTGATCACGGTCGAGCAGGTGATGCTTCATGTAAGCGGATTTCCCAACGCCCCCTATCCGCAGAACGAGTGGCTCGATCGCAAGAAGCGCCTTGAGCGTTTCGCGAGCTGGCGGCTCGAATGGCCGCCGGGCAGCAAGTACGAATACCATCCGACCTCCGGATTCTGGGTGCTGGGAGAAATCCTCGAACGTTTGAGCGGCCGCGACATGCGCGATTTCGTGCGCGAGCGTATCGCCGAGCCGCTCGGATTAGCCGACCTGCGCCTGGGATTGCCGCGCGAGCTGCAATCGCGCGCCGCCGACATGATCTACGTCGGCAAATACCCGACGCCCGAAGAGCTGCGCCAAATGGGATTCCCTGAAATTCCAGAGGGTGAGGTCAACGAATCCACGATTATGGGCTTCAACGATCCGAGTGTGCGCGAATCGGGGATTCCCGGCGGCGGCGGATTCATGACGGCCGCCGACCTCGCGCTGTTCTACCAGGGATTGGTCAATGGCGGGCGCGCCGCCGACGGCAAGCAAATCTGGAAGCCCGAGATTCTGCGCGACGCGCTGCGCGTGCGCTCCGGGGACTATCGCGATCCCTATTTCGGCGTCAGATGTAACCGCGCGCTGGGAGTGTGGATCGCGGGCGACGACGGCAACGCCAACATGCGCGGCTTCGGCCGCACCAATTCGCCGACGTCATTTGGCCATGGCGGCGCCGGCGGCCAGATCGCATGGGCCGATCCGGCAAGCGGGATCTCATTTGCCTATTTTACCAACGGCTTCGATCGCGATCCGGTGCGTCAGGGACGCCGCGGCACCGCGCTCTCGAGCCGCGCGGCGGAATGCCTGGCGTAAGCGCGCGGATAGGGTAGCCGTTTAGTTCGCGAACGGATTCTCGAGCACGATCGTCGCTTCGCGGTCGGCGCCCACCCCGACCATCGCGATTCCGACTCCGCTCAATTTGCTCACGCGCTCGAGATAGCGCCGCGCGTTGGCGGGCAGGTCGTCGAGCGAGCGCGCCCGGCTGGTGTCTTCCTGCCATCCTGGCAATTCTTCGTAAATCGGTTTGATTTTGTGGGTCACGAGATCGCCGGGCGGTACTCCGTCGAAGCGCTTGCCCTTGATTTCGTAAGCCGCGCAGATTTTTAGGGGATCGATCCCGGTCAGGATATCGAGCTTGGTCACGGCAAGGCGCCATACGCCGTTCAGCCGGGCGGCCTGACGAGTCAGCACCGCGTCGAACCATCCGATGCGCCGCGGACGGCCGGTCGCGCTGCCGAATTCGCCGCCCTTGAGGCGCAAGCGGTCGCCCAACTTTCCCTTGATCTCGGTTGGAAACGGCCCACCACCAACTCGAGTGGTGTAAGCCTTGGTGATTCCCATCACCGCCTCGACGCTTCCCGGCGGCAGGCCGGTGCCGCCCTGCACCGCGCTGGCGAGGCAGCTCGACGAGGTCACGAACGGGTAGGTGCCGTGGTCGATATCGAGCATCGTGCCGTGCGCGCCCTCGAACAGGATGCGCTTGCCTTCAGCGATCGCCTGGTCGAGGTAATTTGCGGTGTCGCACAGATAGGGCCCCAGACGCCGGCGCACGGTCTTCATCTGATCGACCAATCCGTTGGCCGCGACCGGCTTGGCCTTGAGCACCGCCTTCAAATAGAGGTTCTTGTCCGCCAGATTGCGTTCGAGTTTTTGACTGAAGCCCTTGAAATCGGCGAGGTCGGCGAAGCGCAAGCCGCATCGCGCCATCTTGTCCTCGTACGCCGGTCCGATTCCGAAGCCGGTGGTGCCGATCTTGCCGTCGCCCAGGCGCGCCTCGCGCGCGCGATCGATTGCGCGATGATACGGCATCACCATGTGAGCGCCGGCGGCGAGCTTGAAGGTGCCGTCGCCGGTGAGGCGTCCGTGGCTGCGCAGCTTGTCGAGCTCCTCGATCAGCGCGAACGGGTCGACCACCGTACCGTTCGCGATCACGCAGATCTTACCGTCGTGCAGGGCGCCGGCCGGGATCAGCCGCAGGATGAACTTCTCACCGCCGACCACCAGCGTATGAGCGGCGTTGTTACCGCCCTGGAAACGCACCACGATATCGGCGTCGGCAGCCAGCAGATCGACGATCTTGCCCTTGCCCTCGTCACCCCATTGGGTGCCGACCACGGCGACTGTCTTCATGCCGCGCACCCGCGGCCAGCAGAATTTTCAGCTATCAAGCGCACTCTTTATGGAAAGCAAAAATTTGGTAGTGGGCCATTCTAGATGACCCACTACCGGAATTGAATACTACCTGAGATGTCCAGTCGGTTACAAAACAGCGTCAGCTTGGATATCTGGCGGACGTCGAAATGCGTCGCGACAGATGCTGTTTGGCTGTGGCCCGCGATAAAAATCCATGCGGATGCCGGCGGGGCTGTCGCGAAGACGCTATTTCAGTTGCCGCACTGCCTGCCTTTGCCGAGCTTGTGAGACCTGGTGACTCCCTCGGGAATTTCATTGCAGGCGTCGGGATTGCACTGGCCGGCCTGCGTAGCGAACTCGTCCGCATTAGTGGTTAGCATCCGGCAGAAGCACTGGGCCAGGCGGGTGCCATTAATCGTTCCGTAGTCTTTGCACGCGTAAGCGAAGCATCCGGCGAAGTACACCGGCTGGCCGTTGACCGAAGCGGGGCAGTCTTGGGTTGGCGTCGGAGCGGACTGCCAGTTCGCGCTGGCCTGCGGGATATCTGGATAATTTGCGGCCGCATTGGGCGGGAACAGCGACCAGACTCCATCCGGCGGAGGATCGCAGCTTCCCTGCATGTTACCTGCGTGCAAACTCGCCACGGCCGGACCGTGAATAACGGGGCAAAGGCACGATGCCTCAGGGAAGGTTCCGCCATCGCCTTCGATCATGCGGCCGGTGGCGGTGCAGGTGGCGGCCTCGCAGAACGCGAAATCAGCCGATGGGCAGATGGTCTTTCGTTTCGGTGTGGGCTTGGACTCCGCGAATTGCGGGCCGAGCGGACCTGCCGCGATCAGCAATACGATCGTCAAGAAGCCGATTGAAATACGACGGTGCATAAGCTGCTCCTCCAGACGCTCTCGTACGCAGGTGATCGCAGGTGGTTACAGCTTATAGCGGAGGAGTCGCTCGGGTTACAGCTTAATCAGCGAAGCGGAGGTAATCGCCGGTATTGTTTTGAGTTTTTCCAGGATTTCGTTCGGCACCGGACCGTCGACTTCCACCAGGCTGAGCGCCATCCCGCCCACTCGATCGCGTCCGAGTTCCAGGCCGGCGATGTTGATCTTCGCCTGACCCAGCATCGTGCCGACCGCACCCACCACGCCGGGGACGTCGCGGTTGTGCAGCATCAGGAAGTAACCCTCCGGCACGGCCTCGACCCTGAAGCCGTCGATTCGAATCAGGCGCATCGCGCGATTTCCGACCACCGAGCCGGCGACCTCATGCACACCGTTCGGAGTGCGTACGATCAGCGCCAGCGTGTTGATGAAGTCGGTAGTCTCCCGCGAACGGGTCTCGACCACTTTGATCCCGCGTTCGCGCGCGAAGAACGGCGCGTTGACGTAATTCAGCGGCTCGTCGAGGAAGGCGCTCAGCAATCCCTTGAGTGCGGCCGAGGACAGCGGTTCGGTGTTGAGATTCGCGGCGTCGCCGCCAAGCCCGATCGTAACTTCGCTGGGCGCCTCAGCGATGATCTGGCCCGCGAGCATGCCGAGCCGTTCGGCCAATTGGAGATGAGGCATCAGGGTCTCGATCTCTTTGGGCGACAGCGCGGGGATATTCACTGAATGTCGGGCGATGCCTTCGAGCAGGAAGTCCACCACCTGCTGCGCGGTATCGATCGCGACCTGCAACTGCGCCTCGTCGGTGGCGGCGCCGAGATGCGGGGTTGCGATCACCTGCGGCAACTTCAGCAACGGATGGTCGGGCGGTGGCGGCTCGTCAACGAACACGTCGAGCGCGGCACCCGCGACTTTGCCGGCTTCGATAGCCGCGGCCAGCGCCGCCTCATCGATAATTCCGCCGCGTGCGCAATTGATGATGCGCACGCCCTTTTTCATCCGTTCGAAAGCGGCGGGGCCGACCAATCCGCGGGTGTCGTTGGTGAGCGGCGCATGCACCGTGATGAAATCCGAACGCTCATAGATCTGATCGAGCGTCACCAATCCGACGCCGAGCCGCGCCGCAGCCTCAGCCGTCAGCAGCGGATCATAGGCGATCGCCTTCATCTTGAGCCCGAGCGCGCGATCGGCGACGATTCGTCCGATATTGCCGAGCCCGATCAAGCCGAGCACCTTGTTGCACACTTCGGTGCCCATGAACTTGGTGCGTTCCCACTTGCCGGACTTCGTGGATTCAACCGCGGCGGGGATGTGCCGCGCGAGCGCCATCATCATCGATATAGCGTGTTCGGCGGTGGTCACGCTGTTGCCCGACGGACTGTTCATCACCACTATACCGCGGCGCGTTGCCGCTTCGAGGTCGACGTTGTCGATACCGACTCCAGCCCGGGCGATCACCTTGAGCTGCTTGGCCGCTTCGAGCACCTCATGCGTGACCTTAGTCGCGCTGCGAATCAGCAGCGCATGATAGGGCGCGATAATCTTGGCCAGCTCGGCGGGTTTGAGCCCGGTCTTGACGTCAACCTCCAGCCGAGGCTGGCGGCGAAGAATCTCGATCCCTTGCGACGCAAGAGAGTCGCTCAGCAAAACGCGGAATTTTTCCATTTTATTTCGGCTCAGGCGCCTTTGGCGATTCGCTCTTCGACTGCAGCTACGCCGGCTCCCAGCGTGAACTTGTAGCCCCCCTGCTTGAGCGCGAGTTCGAACGCGCTCACCGCGACGATCATATCGAACGGGCTCAGGTACCCCATATGCCCGATGCGCGCGAGCTTGCCCTTCATATGATCCTGTCCGCCCTGGATACTGACGCCGAGCTGGTCGCGCATGTAGCGCACCAGCTTGGAGCCGTCGACGCCCTCGGGCGTCAAAATACCGGTGACCCCCGGGGCGGGATTATCGGGCGCCAGCAGTTTGAGTCCCAGCGCGGGAGCGGCGGCGCGCGTGGCCTCGGCCATCAGGCGATGGCGCGCGTAGACCGCCGGCAGAGTTTCCGCTTCGAGCAGCTCGAGCGTTTTGTTAAGCCCGAAGATCAGCGACACCGCCGGTGTGTAGGCGGTCGTGTGCTCTTCGCGTTGAGCCTTCAGCTCGCGTCGCAAATCGAAATAGAAGCGTGGCGTCGAGGACTTGGCAGCTCGTTCCAGCGCGCGCCTGGAGAGCGCGATCATCGCCAGACCCGGCGGCAGCATCAGCGCCTTCTGACTGCCGGTGACCAGCGCGTCGATGCCCCATTCATCCATTTTCTGCTCGAACACGCCCACCGAGGTGATGCCGTCGACGATCAGCATCGCGTCGCGTTTTCGCGTGACGGCGCCGATCTGATCCACCGGATGAACCGCCGTGGTCGAGGTTTCGCTTGCCTGCAACAGCACCGCGCGGGCCTCAGGATGAGCGCGCAGCGCATCCTCGACCTGCTCGGGGCGCACCGCCCGGCCCCATTCGACCTTGACCTCGTGGCCGGTCATCCCGTGCGTGCTCAGCAGCTTGCCCCATCGCTCGCCGAACTTGCCGCCGTTGATAAAAATCGCGCTGTCGCCGGGTTCGAGCAGATTGACCACCGCGGCTTCCATCGCGCCGGTGCCCGAGGCGGCGAGAATGATTATCTCTTCGCGGGTACCAAACAGCGGCTTTAGCCCGTCGCGCGCTCGATCGAGCGCGGCGCTGAACTCGGGCGTACGATGATGGATCAGGGGGCGGGCCATCTCGAGCAACACTTCGGGCGGCACCGGAGCGGGCCCCGGGGTGAACAGATACTTTTTCATCAACTGCACGTTGGGTCGGATAAATCCTGTGTTTAAAATCGCGAGGCAGGCCGGAAAAGGACTCGCTTTTCCACCAGCCAAAGCCGAGCCTAATCTCGCTATCCCCCCAGAATATATTTGGGCAAGGGTTCGGACAACTTGGATAACGGGGCAGCGAAAACGTGTCAAGTTGACGTTCGCAAAAGCGCGCGTTGAAAAGCTTTCGCCGATACTTAAAGATGGAATCGCTTCCTGATGCCGATCGAACACGAAATCCGCGACGGTCATTTGCTGTGGATCAAGAATCCGATCAGCGGAGTGGTCTCCTATGTCGTCGATCTAAGCGCCAAGAGCTTCGCTTTTACCTTGGGCACGCGCCAGAGCGCCGCCTCATCTGCGGAGCCGCGCCCGACGCTCTCGGTCGAGCGGATTCGCGAGGTGACTTCCACCTGCCCGTTTTGTCCCGGCAATGAAAATCTCGCGCCGCGCGAGTTGCTTCGTGTGGGCGCCGAGCAGTTCGAGGCTCGGCACGATGGCGCACCGTGGGTGATTCGTGCGTTCAACAATTTATTTCCGAGGATTCCCGATCAGTTGACCGGCGATCGCAACGAATCGTACGTCGTGATCGAAGACCCGCGACATTTTCTCGACCATCCAAGATCGGTTGATGATCTGACGTACTCGGGCGCGCTTCCGGAGCAGCACTTCGTGCGGCTGCTCGAGTTCGATTGCGAGGTGATACGCCGATCGCTGGCGAATCCCGCGGTGCACTCGATCGTGGTGCGCAAGAATCAGGGGCGCGAGTCAGGCGCGTCGCAACCGCACGCGCATCAGCAGATTATCGGCGCGCCGACGGCGCTCGGCGCGCTGGAAGCGGAGATCACTGCGCAGCAGCGCGATCCCGGCTTATGGCACGAGCTGATCGATTTGGTCAGGCAATTCGGATTGATCCTCGACGAGTCCGACGGGGTGGTCAGCTACGCGAGCCCGATCGGTACCTTCCCGCGGAGCTACGATGTGATCATGCCCGAGTTTCGCGGGCTGCTCACCGAGCTTTCATCGCAGGAGCTCGCAAACTTCGCCCGCGCTCTGCATCAGATTTTGCGGATTCTCGGGCCGCTGCCGCTCGACTACGAGATTCATCAGAGTCCGGAACTGCCGCTTCACGCGCACGTCAACGCACGTCTGTTCCCGTACTCCAACGTCGCGGGCACGCTGAATCTGCCCAGCACATTGTTCAACAACACCGCCGCCGCGCGCGAGAAGCTCAAGCGGCGTTGATCGCTACTCGGCGCGCCAGACCGGCTTGCGCTTTTCCAGAAATGCGCGCACGCCTTCACGCGCATCCTGGCTCTTGCGCAAATCACGCGACATCTTCTCGATATCCTCGTGCTCGGCGGTGTTGGCCGCGCTCATGCATCGGCGGATGGTCGCCTTCATCGCGCGCAACGAGAGCGGAGCGTTGCCCGCGACCTTTTCCGCCAAAGCCTTGGCCGCGTTGTCGAGTTCGCCGTCGGCGACCACTTCATGCACCATCCCCATCGCCAGCGCTTCGCGTGCTGAAACCAGCTCGGCGGTGAACAGGATCTTGTTGGTGTTCGGCGCGCCGAGCACTTCGATCAGCTTGCGAGTGAAGTCGAAGGGGGGCATCAGGCCGACGCGTCCGAGCGTCATGCCGAGCTTGGCGCTCTCGCTCGCGATTCTCAGATCGCAATGCAAGGCCAGCTCGAGACCGCCCGCGATCGCCGCGCCCTGAACCGCCGCGATAGTCGGCACCGGCATCGCTTCGAGCCGCTGGAAAACGTTCTGGATATTCATCGGATTGTGCGCGCCTTCCAACCGATCGACTTCCGCAAGATCGAGGCCGGAGCTGAACACGCGACCCTCGCCACGCACCACCACGGCGCGGATGTTTTTGTCTTTCTCAATCGACAAAACCGCTTCATTGAGATCTTCGAGCAGCGCCTGATTCAGCGCGTTGCGTTTTTCCGGACGGTTGAGCGAGAGCACAGCGTAACCTTCGAAACGTTCGAGCTTGACGGTTCCTTGACCCATCGCGAGAACTCCTTGCCGAATCGGCTGCCGAAATCGGGTTGTGACGACGATGCTGGATCGACCGACAATCGCACGAGCGCGGGCCCGGCTTCAAGCGCGGTATTTCTCGTGCGGCGCGGCTCAGTTCGAGTAAAAAGTCTCGGCGATCGCGTTCTGGTAAGCGGCGATCGTGCCCAGATCGAGCGAGTACAGCGGCGGCATCAGCGCCATCGAGTCCGCAGCCTGCCAGAGCTGCTCGACCCGCTCGCGCGCTTCGTCCGGAGTGCCAGCGATCGCGAAGGTATGCACCATCTCGTCGGGCACGGCCTTTATCGCGGCCGCCTGATCGCCGCGGTCGGACGCCTCATAGATCGCGCGCACCTGGGCGCCGAAACCATGAGCGGCGTAATACTTCTCGTATTGGTTGAAGCGCGCGTAGAAAGCGACAGTCGCGCGCGCATCATCGATAGCGCGTTTGCGATCCTTATTGATGGCGACCGAGGCCCAGATATTCAGGTCGAAATCATTGCGTTGGCGCCCGGCCTTCCGCAGCGAAGCTTCAAGTGTTGGTTTAACTTCGTTCAAGATCCAGTGCGCCGACCAGATCGGATGGCCCGGCAGTCCGTCGGCGATTTCTCCAGCCATTCGCACCGCGCTCTTGAACACCGCGGGAAGATAGATCGGAATCCGCTCGCGCACGGGCGGCCCGAGAGTCTTGAAGCCGGTCAGATCGAGCTTGTGATATTCGCCCTCGATACGCCCAAGGTTGCCAGTATGCGCGCCGGCGATCAGCTCGCGCACGATGCGCACGACTTCGCGAAGATGGGTCAGCGGTTTGCCATAGGTGACGCCGTGGACGTCCTCGTTCCACCATCGGAGGCTGGTGCCGATTCCGAGCACCGCGCGTCCGCCGCTGATTATGTCGAGATCGATCGCGCCAAGCGCGGTCTCGAGCGGGCTTCGGGTGAAGGCCAGCGCCACTCCGCTGCCGAGCTTGAGGCGATCGCTGACCATCGCGGCAGCGGCCAGGGTGGGGAAGGGCGAGCCGTAAAGCTGCGGCACCCACAGGCCTTCCATTCCGATAGCCTCGGCGTCCTTCACGAGCTGGCCGAGAATCGCCGCCGGCATCGGCATCACGACGCTCCAATATCGGCGCTTGTCTTTCATTGTAGCTTCCTTATGGCACGATGACTGACCGAGCGACAACGCTTAGCGAGAAGCTTCGCGCTTGCGCGCGAACGCCGCATTTCGCGATCCTGAAGCCCAGCCCTCGTCATCCTGAGCGAA
>DATJOQ010000506.1:0-4301 GCA_035506935.1 Binataceae bacterium (SeqCode)
GGCTAGTACGTCGCGAATTATTCCCGTTCAAATGCAATTAGACACAGACCGCTTGGCAATATAAGCGGCCTGGTCCCGGCACTCCCACCCTACAAATTGTTTTTTTCTGTTCACCACCCCTCCGTCATTTTGAAAGTTATGCCGTAGTGTGCTAATTAAAGGCCACTAAAGAGCACTAAATCGGCTTTGGCGAGCAATCCGCCAACTTAAGGGCCTGTTCGCCTTAATGACATAGAGGAGTGATGATGAGGTATACCGCGTCCTTCTTCCTGTTAATAACTTTCCTCGCCTTCACGCGGCCCGGGATTGCAACTGCGGTCGAGGCAAATGCCGACAAGGGTAATACCGACCCATTCGCAACGACAGTCGCGTATGTGAGCGAGTTCTATCCGCTATTTCTCAGCTTCCAGCAGTCGAAGATAGCTAGTCTTAATCGTTTCGTTGGACCCGTCCGAGTTAGTCCAATTTATCAGATCGTGGTAGCGATCAATGTCGATACTCTCTACGCCAGCACCTTTGTAGACCTGACCAAGCAACCCGTCGTCATCACGATCCCGTCAACCAGCGTCAATTACTCCGTTCTCACGCTGGATGCCTTTGGAGATATTTTCGAGAGCGGAATCGTGTCAAACGCGCCTGGAACTTACGCTCTGACCGGGCCGGGGTTTAACGGCAAGCTTCCGGTCGGCGTTACTCCGCTACCGGTGCCGGTCAATTTCTTCAATTTGATCGTTCGCGCGGATAGGTTCTCGCCAACGAATCAGGATCAGACCGATCAAGCCGATCTGTTCCGCAGATCGTTGAAAGCGCAGACTCTTTCGAACTATTTGAAAGATCCTTCGGGAGGCCGGGCACTGATTGTTCCGGAGATCTTCTTTGCAGTTCCGGTCAAAACCGCGGCAGACGAATTGGTCGCAAGGGATCCGATCACTTTCCTGACGCAACTTCAGCAGGCGGTCGCGTCGAGCAACACACCTCCGTTGACGGAGCAACAGGCCCAGTTGTCGAAGGCGTTCGACACTTTTTTCAGCCGTTCCGGGCTGAAGCCAGTGATGGCTGCTGCTACTCAAGCAGCGCACGAATTGATCATACAAAAATACGAGGGCCACACCGGCCGCACCAACTGGATTGGTTTCAATGATATTGGTGCGTGGGGCGATCGTGTCGTGGAGCGGTCGTCGATAGCTGAATTCATCCAGTGGGGTAACGGACGCAGAACTGCCGGATACTATCAAACGTTCAAGGACAGCAATGGCAACGCACTCGACGGAAGAAACTCGAAAGTCTATGTTTTAACTTTTGCGGCAGACCAGATTCCGCCGGCGCTACGTTTCTGGTCAATCACTGCGTATACGCCCGAGACGATCGAGCTGATTCAGAATCCTCTAAAAAAGTATGCGGTCGCCAGCTACACACCGGATTTGGTCACGAACCAGGACGGCTCTGTGTCGATCTATATATCGCGCGAACAGCCGGCCGGGGTACCTCAAGCGAATTGGCTTCCGGTTTCAGATCGGCCCTTCAATATAATGCTGCGCTGCTATGGTTCAGAAGGTACCGTTTCAGCGGGTACCTATGTGCCTCCGGCCGTTGAGCGTGTTCAATAGCTGCGTCGAACATACGCCTCGGCAACTACGGAAAGGCCGTACAAGTTCGATTAGCGTGGCCGCGCGGCGGCGATTTTGGCCGGGGCGTTGGCTGCGGTTTCGAAATTCCGCCACGTGGTGGACACCGGCCGGTCGAAAAGCGCCCAGTACTGCAGTGCTCCGGGAAGCGCGATCGCCGCACTGAAAGCCACGGCAGGTACATAGCCAAGCAGCAGGGCCGAACGAATTGGCGAAGGACGGCGGATCACGCGCAGGCCCTCCACGGAAGCTATCGCGAACCAAGGCAAAAAGGGCACCCAGTAGCGCGGACCATAAGACGAGCCAGGTCCCTTGCTATCCAGCGAAAGCAGGATCAAGTACAGCACCGTGGGAATCGCGATGGGGCGCAGGATAGAGGATTCGGTCCCCCAGGGCATCAGCGAAAACACCAAAAAAATAAACGCAACGATGGTCCACGGGACGAAGTTCAGCAAGCCGTGCCGAGACCCGATCAAAGTTTCATGGAGGGGACGAAGGCTACGGACCGGTACCAGGCCCAGATTGCCGGAGATGACTGCGGTCCGCGCCAGCCAGTAATTGAACGTTACGAGAGCGATCGCGCAAACAGCGAGCACAGCCACCATCGACGCCGCTTCACGCCATCGCCGCGCCCACATCCGCTCGACAACGAATCCAACCCCAATCAGCGCGAAGGGCGGCTTCATAAAGGCAGCAGCAGCGGACGCGAGTGCGGCCATTTTTGAATGGTCTCGAGCCAGTGCCCAGAGCGCGAGCACCATCGCCAGGCCGATCGCTGGTTCGGGATAGAATGATCGGGTGTAGGCGAACCATGGGCTCGCGAGACCAAGTACCGACGCGGCGAGCAGCGCGGGCCAGCATCCCATCCCTAGGGTGCGGACGAATTTATATACGACGATTATGACGAGCCATGAGATGAAGACCATGGCGATCGAGGCGTCGCGGACGAGGTATCGCATGTCAGGAGAGAACGGCGCGAGCAAAATGGCCAGCAGCGCCGGATATGCAATTGGATGGGCCGGAACTTCGTAAACGTCATGGGATTTGATTGAAAAGGCTCGATTGTGGTCGAAGGAAAGGGCGTGCTGTCCAGTTCGACGATTTACCAGGATGGTGTGGCGATCGGGTAGATAGTATCCGCCTGGATTACGCAGATACGCACGGCCCATTTCGAGCTGATGGTAGTACATGATGCTTAGCAGCATGAGCAGGTAGTGAGGCTCGTCACCGCCTTCGGGCCGTGCGGCGACGATCCTGATTTGCGGGCCAGCGATAACTTCCAGCCGGGTGACGGCCCACATCGCAAGCAGCATGATCGCGAAAAAACATGTCAGTGTTTTTCGCCGGATGATCAGGCTCGGCAGGCGCGAAGGTCCGATAACCGCGAGCCACAACAGATCAACCACGCGCGCGAACGCGACGTTGCAATCGGATGTATAACGGCCGAGTCGCCCAGAAAAAGTGCGCTGCGCACCAGCAGCGCTAATGCATAAGAAAGGAGAAGTCGATCCTTGGCAGGTCTTCCGCATCTATGCCTCCCCCCCGGGCCAATCGTCACGAATCGGCCAGTTTAGAGCGGAAACGAATTCTATTGAGCGAGCTTTACCAATAACGCGGAAGGGCTTCAATCGGCCGAGTATAGTGCTTGGGCATCAGGCCGCGGAGTCGCGTGTGGTTTGTGCTTCCGCAGTGGGTCGATGGGCGACAATGCTGCGCCATTATTTTAGGTCCGCCGCGACTAATCAGTAGCAACTACCGGGGATTTTGGTTACGTTCAAATTCTGAGCCGGTTCAGGGCCGCTGAGGGGGGTCATCTCCGGTTTCGCGCTTTCTCCACTTATCGTGGTCCGAAGGAACTATTCGATGACAGAAAAAGCGACTCATATTGGCGAAATTCTTAATAAGTATGAAAAAGATTTGCTCCCGCGCTGGATTAGTTTCCAGTCCGCTAACACGCGTGGGAACACGATGAAGCAGGCCGAGCTAGAGATGGAGTCGCGCGAGTTTCTGCGATTATTTACGCAGGCATTGGATGAAAATCGCGATGGCGCTGATACCACAGCGCCGACCTGGAGCGGAGTACGCGATTTTCTCGGGGGAATTTCCCGCAGCCGTGCCAAGGCCGGCTTCACGCCTTCTGAAACTGCGCGCTTCATTTTTTCGCTCAAAGAGCCACTGTTCGACCTACTGCGCAAAGAACTCAAAAGCGAACCGCAAGCGTTGGTGGATGATCTGGCGTTTGGAAATCGCCTGCTGGACGATCTCGGACTTTACACTACGGAGGTTTTCCAGAAATCCCTCGACGAGATCCTTTCGCGCCAGCAAGAGGAGATGCTGGAGCTTTCAACGCCCGTGGTCGAGCTGTGGGAAGGAATACTGGCGCTGCCTCTGATAGGAACGCTCGACAGTGCTCGCACACAAATCGTGATGGAGAGCTTATTGCAGAAGATCGTGGAGACCGGTTCGGGAATCGCGATTATCGACATAACCGGCGTGCCGACGGTCGATACTCTGGTGGCTCAACACTTGTTAAAGACGGTAGCGGCGGCCCGTCTGATGGGGGCGGAATGCATTATCAGCGGAATTCGCCCGCAAATCGCGCAAACCATCGTTCATCTTGGGGTTGACTTGGGCAACGTGATCACAAAGGCGACGCTGGCGCACGCCTTCTCGATC
>DATJOQ010000507.1:0-2796 GCA_035506935.1 Binataceae bacterium (SeqCode)
ATTCCGCGAATCGCGCTGAGTGTTTCGCGTCGGCGACCGGAATCCCACTCCGCGAAGCGGACCTGCAACTCCTCATCCACTTTGGCCAGCTTCTCCGACATGTCAACCCAGGGTCCGTTCACATACCCTCCGCCGCCGTCCGGCATCGATTCCAGCATTTCTTCCAAAGCCAAGTTGAGCTCGAACATTTCTTCGAGCAATTCCGGCGGAACGTCCTTTGAGCCTTGCTCGCCGATATCGAATCCTTCGAGCTTCAGCAGGTATTCCGCGCGTGAGACCGGATCGCGCAGGGTGCGGTATGCGTCATTGAGCTGCGCGGTGTCTTCCTCGGCCTGGTCTCGTTCCGGCTTGCTTCTGCGCGCGAACAGATCGGGATGGAGCTTCCGGCTGAGCGCATAGAAGCGGGTTTCGAGATCCTTCGGGTCGAGCGCCAGCGTACGCTCGATGCCGAACGCCTCAAAATAATCGCTCACGCCGAGAAAGACGTGCCGCAGCCGCAGCTTTTCTTCGCGTGCGGGTTCTCGAACACGAAGCCGGACTGCATGAGCGTTTCCTGGTAATCGAGCGTCATGCCGCTGAGATAGCGGATGCTCTTCGGGTCGATAAAGATCTGCACGCCGTCGAAGTCGTAAACGTTGTCGTTCGGACGCGGTTTGGTATCGAACTTGAACTGATAGCTGAGCCCCGAGCAGCCGCCGCCGAGCACACCGAGGCGCAACCCGGCGTCCTTTATATTGGCCACGCCCATTTTCTCGAAGGTCTGGCGGATTTTCTGCACCGCCTTCGGCGTGACTGCGATTCCAGCGATTTCGACAGCAGCTTCCATTTACGCTACCGACTGTTCGGACGGAACCCGCTTGGTCTGCTTGGCCCGGTAGTCGCTGATCGCGGCCTTGATCGCATCCTCGGCGAGCACCGAACAGTGAATCTTCACCGGCGGCAGGCTCAGCTCGTTCACGATGTCCGTGTTCTTGATGGCCAGGGCCTGATCGACGGTCTTGCCCTTCAGCCATTCGGTGGCGAGCGAGGAGCTGGCGATCGCGCTGCCGCAGCCGAAGGTCTTGAACTTTGCGTCTTCGATGACGCCGCTCTCGTCGTTGACCTTTATCTGCAGCTTCATGACGTCGCCGCACTCCGGTGCGCCAACCATGCCGGTGCCGACGTTCGGAGAGCTCTTGTCGAGAGAGCCGACGTTGCGCGGATTGTTGTAGTGATCGAGAACTTTATCGGAATATGCCATGCGAATCTCCTTTGACAATTACCAGAACTACTAGTCGGTGACCCATGAGACTTTGCTCAGGTCGATGCCTTCCTTCGCCATCTCGTACAGCGGCGAAAGTTCACGCAGTTTCTTCACCACGTGGACAAGTTTGTCCGCCACGTAGTCAATCTCTTCTTCCGTATTGAAACGGCCGATGCCGAAGCGGATCGACGAATGCGCGATGTCGTCTCCGAGACCGAGAGCTTTCAGAACGTAGCTCGGTTCGAGCGTAGCTGAAGTGCAGGCCGAGCCGCTCGAAACGGCGACATCGTTAATGCCCATCAGCAACGACTCGCCTTCCACATAAGCGAAGCTCATGTTGAGGCTGTGAGGCAGACGATGTTCCCAGGATCCGTTGATGTAAACCTCGTCCAGGCCTGCTTCGAGTTTGCTGCGGAGTTTGTCCCGCAGATATTGCAGACGCTTCGTTTCCTCGGGCATTTCGCGCTGCGAGATGGCGCAGGCTTCGCCCAAACCGACGATGCCGGTGACATTCAGCGTGCCGGAGCGCATGCCGCGCTCGTGTCCGCCGCCGTCCATCTGGGCGGTGAGCTGCACGCGCGGGGCCTTGCGGCGTACATACAGCGCGCCCACGCCCTTCGGGCCATACAGCTTATGAGCGCTGATGGACAGCATATCGATGTTGTCCTTGTTCACATCGACCGGAATCTTGCCGATGGCCTGGACGGCATCGGTGTGGAAGAGAACGCCTTTTTCGCGGCACATTTTGCCGATTTCGGCGACCGGCTGCACGACGCCGATTTCGTTGTTGGCGTACATGATCGTCACCAAAATGGTTTTGTCGGTGATCGATTCCTTCAGCATGTCGAGATCGATCAGGCCGTCGCCCTGCACGGGGAGATAGGTGACGCGGTAGCCATGCTTTTCGAGCTTCTTGCAGGTGTCGAGGACGGCCTTATGTTCCGTTGCCGCCGTGATGATGTGATTGCCCTTTTCGGCGTACATCTCGGCGACGCCCTTGATGGCGAGGTTGTCGGATTCGGTGGCGCCGCTGGTGAAGATGATTTCGCGCGCAGTGGCGCCGATGAGATCGGCGATTTGTTTGCGCGCTTTGTCCACGGCCTGCTCGGCGACCCAGCCGAATTCATGATTGCGACTGGCGGCATTGCCGAAGTTGGTGGTGAAGTATGGCAACATGGCGTCGAGGACACGGGGGTCCACGGCCGTGGTCGCGTGATTGTCGAGATAAATGGGCGTCTTCATTTCCTTTAATTCCTGATGCTGGCGCCGGGCTGTCGATTCACAGGAAGCAGGGGCGTCAGCTTCGCTCCCTTGATATGAGTGGCGGACGATTCCGCAAGGTCCGTGATGGTGAACTTGTTCAACAACTCCAGAATGGCTTCGTGAACGCGGCGCAGAGGCTCGCGCACCGTGCAGTTTTCCGACTGATCGCACACGCCGTGTTCGGTGAAGCAGTGCGTCAGAATGACCGGGCCGTCAATCGCCCGGACCACTTCGAGCGCGCTGATCCTGCCGGCATCGCGCGCCAGTTTGTATCCCCCGTTTGTGCCGGC
>DATJOQ010000508.1:0-4752 GCA_035506935.1 Binataceae bacterium (SeqCode)
CGGCCCAAATTTTGCCGCCATGAAGCGCGATAATGCGCTGGCTGAGCACCAATCCCAGGCCGGTGCCGTCCGGTTTGGTGGTGTAGAACGGGGTAAACAACTCCGCTGCCTCAGCCGAAGTCATCCCTTTTCCACTATCGCTTACTTCGACCCGCAGAAACTGGCGCCGGACGCCGCGGGAAGTGAGTCTGAACTGGGTTTCCATCCTGGTGTGCAATCTGATTACGCCGTTGGCTTCGATCGCCTCGACCGCATTTTTTATCAGGTTCAGAAACACTCGTTCGAGCGCGGCCGCGTCGCCGCTGACTTCAGGCAGACTCGGATCAAACCGCTGCTCTACCACAATACTACGTGGCGTGGCTGGATAAAGCCCGGCCATCGCCAGCGCATGATGCAGCACCTGATGGATGTTTACGGGTTCGCGTTTGAGGCGTTGCGGGCCGCTGACCGCTAGCACCTGCTCGACCAGCGAGGCGAGGCGGTCGACGCCGCGCAAAATGACGTCGCAATACTGACGCGCACGATAATCCGAGGGAAACAGATTGGCCAGGAGCTCGCCCGCCCCTTTGATTCCAGTTAGAGGATTCTTGATTTCGTGGGCAAGACCGGCAGCCGAAAGGCCGAGTTTAGCCGACTCTTCGTCGTCCTCGCGATTCGGAAAGCCACGCTGGTGCGACACGTCATGCAGCAACACAATGGCGCCCATCCGCTGGCCGGTGCGCGTAAGCAAAGGGGAAACGCTGGCGCTGACCGAGATTGTGCCGCGGCGCATCGCGAGCTTGGTTTCCGCTTGGCTTAAGTCCTGCCCGTTTTCCAGGCACTCGGCCACCATCCGCTCGAGCCAGGAATTACGGCGCATCAAATCCTTCATCAGTGCCGGATTGGATTGCGACACTCCGAACAGCGATTCCGCCGCGGGGTTGACTGCGACCGGCTCACCGGCGGCGGAGAGCACGATTATGCCCTCGCTAAGACTGTCAATTATGTCGCGCCAGAAGCTCACTCGCTCGTCGTCTGAGGCAGGAAATTCGATCCACTGCGCTTTGCAGAGCAAGGTAGCACAAACCGATCTTCAACCTAAATCATGGCAGAAAAATGCAGCTTCTGCCGGGTCAGCGCGGCAGATCATCAACAAGTCTAATACAATTTATCAACAGAAATAATTGCTTCAGAATTGATCCTACTGTACCAGTCCGCTACCATCGCGCGGTAAATCGATGCGCCTAGCGATCCAATTGCCGGTCCTGATGTTGGCCTGCTTCGCAATTTCATGCGGAGCTGCCTACGATTCAGGCGAGTCGGTTGCGCCAACCTCGCGCGACACGATCTCTGTGCAGGCACTGCCGGCCAGTACTTCGCAACCGTCGGCGAAGAGCCGCGCGTCGAACCAGTCCAGTTCTCAGCCGTTGGCGATCGTCGCACGAAACAGCGTAGCGAACGAGACTGCCGACAGCGAAACGGCCGCGGTACTTCCCGACCTGCCCGTCGAGAGTCAGGACCGAGCCCTGCTATCAATGACACCTTCAGCGCTGGCGCCTAATCGCGTGCTTGCGTCGTCATTCGAGCGTAGCGAGCCGGTCAAAGCGGCACCTTTCCCCCTGATTCTCAATCAGACCGCGCGACGTTATGTGCAGGATTTTCTCGATCATACCGAAGGCCTTAACAACAGCTTCGACCGCAGTGCTCCCTATATCGCCGAAATGAGGAAGATGCTGGAGCAACACGGGGTACCAGCAGATTTCGTGTACCTGTCGTTTGCCGAAAGCGAATTCTCGAAATGGGGAGCTGGGCCGTGGCAGCTAACCAAGGACACTGCGCGGCGCTTCGGTTTGCGAGTCAACAACTACGTCGACGAACGGCGTGATCCGATCAAATCCACCCGTGTCGCCGCCGAATACCTGGCCCGATTGCACGATCAGGTCGACGACTGGCGGTTGGCGGTGGTGGGATGGAACACGGGCGAGAAGTCAATTCTACGTTTCATCCAGCTCAGGGGCATGGATTACGAGAGCATGGCGACGAGTCTGCCGCCGCATACGCGAGCGCTGCTTGATCGCTTCATGGCGGTCGCGTTTATTGCCCATCATGCCGACGAGTTCGGAGTCGAGAACGTGCAATACTTGCGGGCGCCGGTTTATGATCGGTTGACGGTTCGCGGTGGGACGACTGTGGTTCACGCCGCCAAGTTGGCTCACACGACACCGGCTATGATCCGTATGTTGAACCCGGCCTTGCTGCGCGATCGGGTTCCGCCCACCGACGTCAAATACGAACTCGTGATTCCGCACTCTCAGACGCTGGCGACCAAACTTTAGCCGCGAATTTCCGCTGTCGTAGTCGTTTGCTTGTTATCATCTCGGCGATCGGTCGAAGTTCGTGCGGAATTCCCTTAATCTGAAAGATCGTTATGCTTGACTGCATGCTGGTGGATGATGCCGATTAGCGCCGATCAAGCCCTGCAAACGATCCTCGATAATGTCGCGCCGTTGGGGATTGAGCGGGTCTCGATTCGCGACGCGCGAGGGCGCGTGCTGGCCCAGGAGATTCGCTCAAGCCGCGACATCCCAGGGTTCGATAACTCCGCGATGGATGGGTACGCGGTGCGTTCGGCGGATATCGCTTCCGCGAGCGCGCAGTCGCCGGTCAAGCTCGAGGTGCTGGAAACGGTCGCGGCGGGCAGCATGCCGGCGCGCGAGGTGAGCCGAGGCACCGCCACGCGCATCATGACTGGCGCGCCGTTGCCGTCTGGCGCCGACGCGGTGATTCCGGTGGAGCAAACGCGCGAGCGCGACGGGATGGTGGAGATTCTCCTCTCTGCGCCCGGCGGATTTTCGATCCGTTCGCGCGGCGAGGACCTGCGGCGCGACGAGGTGGTGATAAAATCCGGTCGGCTTCTCACACCTGCTGATATCGGCCTGCTGGCGTCGCTCAATCGCGCGATCATTGAAGTATACCGACGGCCGCGAGTCGCAATCCTCGCCGGGGGCGACGAAATCGTGGAGATCGATCAGGTGCCAAGCGGGGCGCAAGTGGTCGACTCCAACGGTTACGCGCTTGCCGCCGCGGTTGCCGAGAGCGGAGCCGAACCAACCATGCTGAAGATCTCGCGCGATCGGATCGAGGTTGTGCGCGAGCGGCTGAGCGACGCGATGACATTCGACGCGGTGCTGTCGACCGGAGGAGTTTCGGTTGGCCAGTTCGACCTGGTCGAGAAAGTTTTCGACGAGCTCGGCATGCGACGCCTGTTTCATGGCGTGGCGCAGAAGCCGGGCCGCCCGATGATGTTCGGGCTCATCGGGACGCACCCGATTTTTGCGCTGCCGGGAAATCCGGTGTCGACGGTGGTGTGTTTTTATCTTTACGTTCGCTCGGCGCTGCTGCGGATGGCCGCGCGGCGCGATTTGAGCCTGCCGCGGATCAAGGTGCGATGCGCGGTTGATATCAAGACCGCGCAAAATCTGACCGAGTTCGTGCGGGTGAAGCTCGAGCGTCGCGAGGGCGAGGTTTACGCAGCGCCTACAGGGGCGCAGGGTTCAGGAATTTTGAGTTCGCTCTCTCGTGCCGATGGACTTCTGATTGGGCCCAGCACGGAGTCGCTTTTGAAGGCCGGCAGTCAGGCTACGGTACTGCTGCTCACTGGCGCGGCGGTCGAAGAAGAAGTCGGTTTCGAGGAGCGGCTGCGCCTCCAGTAATATTGAATCGCGATCGTGGCGAGAGAACCGAAGACGATAGCGGCGATCACGATCTCGGAAACCGGAATTCGCAGCGGTGAGACGAACGGAATCAAGTGGAACTGTATCGGATCGAGTTTGAAATTCTCGCCGATGATATAAATCAGCCAGAGAACGATAATCGCGGCAGCATCGAACTTGGGATCTTTGAGCAGATTCTTCAGAAAGAGCGGCACCGGGCTACGGCCTCCGTCGACGAGTGTGCGCTGCACGTGATGAACCAGATCAAAACGAGCTTGGACAGTTTGCAAAAAATTGTCAACGCGACCCGAACGCGCGCGCGCGGCGCGATTTCCCCATAACGCGATGCGATTCAGGATCGGACAGGGATTCGATCTTCATCCGCTCGAAGTCGGGCGCAAGCTGATGCTCGGTGGCGTCGAGATCAATCACGACACGGGACTCAAGGGGCATTCCGATGCCGACGTCGCGGCGCATGCGCTGGCTAACGCTATCCTCGGTGCGATTGGCGAGGGCGATCTCGGCCGGCGCTTTCCCGACAGCGATCCGGGCTACAAGAACGCCGACAGCCTCAGATTGCTGGGTGAAGTCTGGCAGACCGCAGCGGATCAGGGATGGCGATTAGTGAATGGCGATCTGACGATCTTTGCGCAGAAGCCCCGGCTCGCTCCTTACCTGGCTGAGATGCGCGCGCGATTGGCGCAAGCAATCGGAGCGCAAGCCGCGCAACTCAACGTCAAGGCCTCAAGCCCTGAACAGCTTGGTGCGATCGGACGCGGCGAAGGAATGGGTGCAGCCGCGATAATTTTGCTCAGCGCCGAAGATTGAACCAGCATTTCTGAATTTTGCCCGACGTTGCGACATTACCTCGCCTTTCTGCTTTATCTCCTAACTTCATCTGAAAAGCGTACCACGCACCATTGAGCGCCAACCGCGCGCTCACTAGTGCATAAGCGCAGTATCGATTGTTAAGAATCATCGATAGAATCCAAACTCCTTGACTTGTTAGCTAAAAACACTCAGCATGTGACAGCGTACGCCCTATTAAGCATCGCTGAGA
>DATJOQ010000509.1:0-3869 GCA_035506935.1 Binataceae bacterium (SeqCode)
CAAAAAACGGTTGCCACCAACACCAACTTTGCAGGCCGGTTTAATAGATCAGATGCTATGAAAAAGGCGGTCGAATGACAAGAGGGAAGCGGTAAATAGTTGGCCAAAAACGTGCCAGTGAGACGGGCGTCGTACGTTCAATCAGGAAGGCGACGCAGCACGAAACGCCACACAATCGCAGCCTCGGCTAAACGCTGTATTCGGAACGCTCGATTTTTCGCTGAGCTGCAGTCCAGCGCTTTCACCCACTTCTTACCGCGGTGCCGCGACGTCGTTGCTCACCGGTTGTACCAACTGCTCGGGATTAGCCGGGGTCGCGCCAATGACAGGCGAGCCGGCGAAGTTCGCTTGGGCGATGCGGATCTGGTCCTTGAAATTATCGACCATCTCCTCGCGCAGGCGAACCTCGGTAGGTTTCTTCGCGATGGTCATCTGGTCGATCTTGTCCTGCAGGCGCAGCAGCCCGTAGAAGAGATTTTCCGGCCGCGGGGGGCAGCCGACAATGTAGACATCGACCGGCACGATGCGGTCGACGCCCTGCAGCACCGAGTAAGTATTGAACGGCCCGCCCACCGAGGCGCATGCGCCCATGGCAATGCACCACTTGGGATCGGGCATCTGATCCCAGATGCGCTGCACCACCGGCGCCATCTTCAGCGAGACGGTGCCGGCGACGATCATCAGATCGCTCTGCCGCGGGCTGGGGCGAAAGACTTCGGAGCCAAAACGCGCGATATCGTAGCGCGAAGTGGAAGCGGCGATCATCTCGATCGCGCAGCAAGCCAGGCCGAAGGTCATGGGCCAAATCGCGGATTTGCGCGCCCAGTTGAAGACGTAATCGACCGTGGTAACAAGAAAGTTTTTTTCGAACTTATTTTCGATCCAGCCCATGCTTAGCTCCGAGCAACTAGCCACTAGCGGCTAGCTCCTGATGCCTTCCAGCCTCGATTTTGCTTGCCTTCGAGGTTCGGGAAGTACCGGTTACTCTCTGATCTTCGCCGATCCATGTACCAAGAGGCTGTGATGTGCGTCACAGAGGCCGAAAAGCCGTGTTTGGGCCGGATTGCCGGCGTGCTTCAAGGAAGCCTGGTTAGCGCTTCCGAACAATATCCAGCTTGACCGAGGTATGGTGTGGCGTTATCGTAGCCATAATGGCTACAGCCCTAAGGGAAGTAGGATGAAGTTTGTGAGCACACGCGAACTGCGCAATCGTCCCGGACACGTTCGCGATCTGGCGCGAAAAGACGATCTGGTGCTGATGACCAACGGCAAGCCGGTCGCGATGCTCGTTGGAATTGAGGAAGACGAGTTGGAAGACACCGCCCGGGCCATTCGCCAGGCGAAGGCGCAATTGGCACTCTCCCGCCTGCGCAAACAGGCGGCACGCCGCGGGACCGATCGCCTGTCGGACTCCGCCATTGACGCCGAGATTCGCGCCGTTCGCTCCCGCCGCAAGTCGACATGAGAGTCGTGATCGACACGAATGTAATGGTCTCGGGAGTCCTGAATCCTTACGGTCCGCCGGGACGTATCCTCAGCGCGCTACTGGCCGGTACTATCGTCACGCTGTACGACGAACGCATTCTTTCCGAGTACCGCGAAGTGCTGTTCCGGCCGGCCTTTGGCCTCTCGCGCTCGGATGTGGAAGTCCTGCTGAACTTTGTTGAAGCAACGGGAGAGCACATCAGCGCCGAACCGCTTTCGCTGCTATTGCCAGACCCCACCGATTTGCCGTTTCTGGAAGTTGCCGCCAGCGGCGACGCCGACACGTTAATTATCGGCAACAGCAAGCACTTCAAGCCGCGGCGTGGCCAACATAGTGTGCTGGTTACAACACCCGCCGATTTTCTCCGGTGCGAAGGGGATCTCTCGAGCCTTCGCAACAGGTGAGGGAGTTTTCAGGCAACCCGCCTGCATCTAACCAGATTGAAGGTGTGGGCTCGCCACGGCCCCGCCGCGTCGCCACAAATTCGTGTCCGCAGCTAAATTGACACTGCGTTCCGTGTCCGCTACGATACGCCCTTGTGTCGAAGCGTGGGGTCCTCGATGTCCTCCGTGCCGGCCGCGCGGCGGGACGCAATATCGAGGGAGCTTCGACGGTTCCGCACTCTCCATTCTGAAGAATCTTCATGGAACGTGTACCGACCGTCTCAGGAACAGCGAACCTGCTCGACATCCTTGACCGGGTGTTGGACAAGGGCTTGGTGATAGCCGGCGATGTCCGGATATCGCTGGCCAATGTCGAGCTGCTCACGATCAGGATTCGCCTGCTGGTGTGCTCCGTGGACAAGGCGGAGGAGATCGGGCTGAACTGGTGGAAGTTCGATCCCAACCTCACCCATCCGGCGGGTCTGCCGGAGGTTCCGCGTACGCGATTGCCGCGTGCCGGGCCGGGAGCGGAATTGCGGGCTCCGGCTGTGCCCGCCAAGGCGGCTAAGAAGGCTTCCCGGAAGAAGAAGGCATGACGAAAGCCCAAAGGAACTCAGGGAGAAAGATCGGCAGGAGGATCTAATGGCGGTTGAACGGGTTTCGGGCGGTTCGAGTCTGATCGACGTACTCGATCGAGTCCTGGATAAAGGTATCGTGATCGACGCGTGGGTGCGCATTTCACTCGTCGGCATCGACCTGATCACGGTAGAGGCGCGCATCGTAGTGGCTTCCATCGATACGTATTTGAAGTACGCCGACGCGGTTGGACTGACCGGACTGGTTTCGCGTCCACAACTGGGACCGGGCGAGGAAGAAGAGATTACCACGGTAGAAACCACACGCCGGCCAGTGCGTACGCGGCGACCGGCCCGGGCGTAGAGGTGAGTGACCCAGGAGAGTGGTCGTGGCTTCCCCACAGATGCGCGTGCGCTCCGATACTCCCGACTTGAGCGGGAGGAATCGCCGCTCCGCTCTGCGCTTGCTTGGCATGGAGCGCAGCGAAGAGATTTATGCGGTCCTGCTGGAGGAGCTTGTCGCCCTGGGTCATCCCCGCGCCCTGGTGACGCGCGTCGATTTTGAGACCTCCGAGATCACGCCGATTGCCTCGTTGAACTATCCCAAGAATCTGGTGCAGCGTTATCGCACCTCATTGTTTGCGGTGGAAACGCCGCAGGTTCGCATACTCCACTCGCAGGAGCCCGAGTTCGTTCCGGGGCGTGGCAAGAAAAGCGCAGGCCTCTATTACTACCCGCTGATCTACCGCAATCGCACTCCCTGCTGGGAGGCCGAACGGGCGCGCGGACGCAAATGCATCGCGGTTGAGAACTTCAACGTCCGGCTCAGATTGCGACTGCAGGATCAGGTTTGCGGCATCTGCGACATGCGGGCGTACGCGGCCATGATTATTGTCGAAGTGGCGCCTGGTACCACACCGGCCGAGATCGCAGAGTTGCGCGCGCTGATCGAGCTGGCGAACCGTTATCTTTCGCGGTTGTTCAAGGTTGAGCATTACCACAACCGCATGGTCGACATGGAAACCATCATCACGCAGATGCAGACGGTGATGGAGAGCATGACCGACCCGGTGATACTGACCGACACGCAGCATCGCGTGATTACTCAGAACAAGGCCGCGGAGCGCTACTTCCGGCTTCCAGATGATGTGAGCGAAGGCCGCGTGCGCGCGGTGGAGCTGAACAACCTGCTGTTTTCGGCAGCGTTGTCGTCGATGGCGGTGTCGGGAAACGATTCATCGCGCGATATGACGCTGGTGGATGCGATCGAAGGCGATGAAGTGCTGTTCGAAGCCGTGTCGGCGCCGAGCTTCGCGCCCGATGGCCGCCGTACCGGCATGGTAACGGTGCTGCGCGACGTGACCGACTTGCGGCGGGCCGATGAGGAATTACGCGCCAACTACGATAGGCTACGCCAGGCGGAAG
>DATJOQ010000510.1:0-12078 GCA_035506935.1 Binataceae bacterium (SeqCode)
GCCGAATCGTTCCACGATCGCGCGCGCCGCGCCCTGCAGCGACTTGGTCTTCTGGCGAAAGAATCCCGTGCTCGCGATCAACCGCTCGACCGCAGCCGGCTCCGCCGCCGCCATCGCGCGCGCATCCGGGATTCGCTTGAACAGCTCCGGCGTTACTTTATTGACCCGCTCGTCGGTGCATTGCGCCGACAGCACCGTCGCCACCAGGCACTGCCACGGATTCGTGAAATCGAGGCTGATTCGTGCCTCGGGATAGAGCTTTACCAGGGCTCGCGCGATCCGCGCCGCTCGCGCCTTCAAGTCCGATTCGGATTTTGCGGTCTTCTTCAACTCGCCGGATTTCCTCCTACCGACGCAAACAGGCTTGCCTGCTCGACCCGCTCGCGCTCGATACTCCATCCAAGCTCGCGCGCCATCAACCGCGACGCTTCCAGCGCCGCCGCGCGCGCCTCATGCGGATTGCATCCCAGCCCGAGCCGCCTGAGCAGACAATCGCTAACCGTCATCGCCATCTCGCGACGCACCGCATGCACAACCTCCGCGCCGATTACCGCACAGTCCGCCGCTATCGCCCGCGCCAAATCCGCATCCGCCAGCGCCAGTTCCGCAACGATTCGCGCGCGTGTCCCGTAACGCCCAAGCCGCTCGCGCGCCGCCCCATCCAGGTACTTGAAATCGTTATTTGTCGACTCTTCGCCCGCTTGCTCCGCTGCTCCGATAGCGCGCGCCCCAGGGAGCGGCGTGTCCAGCGTCGGGCATTTTCCCGGCGAGTTTCCCAGCATCCGCATGATTCTGTCGACCACGCGCTCAGCGATCGCGCGATGAGTCGTTAGCTTGCCTCCGGCAATCGAAATCAACCCCGAGGCGCTCTGCTCGATCATCTCTTCGCGCGACACCGAGGCCGGCGCACCATCGCCGCTCATTACCAGAGCGCGCAAGCCCGCGAAACTCGCTTCGACGTCGGCTGCGTCAAGCCGCAACTCCGGCAAAAAGCTGTTGAGCATGGCCAACAGATAACCGATATCCCCGTCATCGGCCGTCACATGCTCTCGATCGCCGGCAAAATCCGTGTCGGTCGTGCCCACCAGCACGTAACCGTCGCGCGGCATTACGAACAGGAGCTGTCCGCCGGCAGTGCTCAACGCCAGCGCTTCGCGCACTGGAATCCGCGCACGTGAAATCAGCAGATGGCATCCCTTGGTCAGACGCACGATCGCCCGCGCGCCGGGATCCTCCAGCCGTCGTACGTCGTCGGTCCACGGGCCCGCGGCGTTGACGAAGCATCGCGCGCGCAACTCTATCGTGCGGCCGCCCATCGAATCGCGCAGCGCGGCCGCGCTTATCCTCCCACTCTCTTTCGAAAATCCTTCCAGCCCGACGTAATTCGCGATCGTGGCGCCGTGCTCAAAGGCATCCAGCACGTTCTCCCAAGTGAGCCGCGCGTCGTCGGTCGAAGCGTCGTAATATAGCGCCCCGCCGCGCAAACCCTCGCGCCTGAGCGATGGTTCCATCGCCGACGCATCTGCGGCGCTGAGACCGCGATGGCGCCCGTCACGCGCGAAACCCGCGAACCGATCATAGAACGACAATCCCACCGCCAGCGCGATTCGGCTGAGCCCCTCGCCCGCGTATGACGGAATCAGAAATCGTGTCTGCCAAACCAGATGCGGCGCGGTCAGATTGCGCAGCCGTTCACGCTCGTGCAGCGCCTCGCGCACCAGCTTGATCCGCCCTTGCGCCAGGTAGCGCAATCCGCCGTGGATTAATTTCGAGGATCGCGACGACGTCGCGCCGGCAAAATCGCCCTTGTCGATCAGCGCAACCTTGAGCCCGCGCATCGCCGCATCGCGTGCCACCGCCGCGCCGTTGATTCCGCCGCCGATCACCGCCACGTCGAACTGATACTTGGCTAGAAGATCAAGCTGCTCGTCCCTGATCAAAGACCGCTTCACTGCAGGCGGCGCTAATCTACCAGAGCGATCACGATATCGGCTACGTTGGTGCCGGTCGGCCCGGGACGATAGAGGTCGCCGATCGCCTCGAACACCCGGTAGGAATCGTTTTGCATTAACGCCTCTTCGGGATCGATCCCCGTTGACTTCGCTCGCGCGACGCTGGCCGCATACGCGAAGGCACCCGCCGCATCAGTCGGCCCGTCGATTCCGTCGCTGCCCGCCGCCAGCACCGCGATGTTGCGACCGCGCCCGATTCGATCAAGCTCGATCGCAAGTGCCAGCGCCAGTTCCTGCTCGCGCCCGCCACGGCCGTCCCCGCTAACCGCCACCACCGGCTCGCCTCCAGCCAACACACACGTCCGTCTATCTTTAATTGCGCACAGATGCGCCGCCAACGCCCGTCCCACCTCGCGCGCCTCGCCGTATAACTCACGCCACAAATCGATCTTATAACCCAGCATCGCCGCCGCCTTGCGCGCGCCCGCCAACGCCGCCGCGTTATCGCCGACGATCAGATTCATCACGCCCGCCAGCTCCGGATCTCCCGCTTTCACTGTTTCGCGTACCCGTCCTGCGACACCCTGCTCGAGACGCTCTCTCACCGCCGTCGAAACTCGCTCCCACACTCGATAACGCATCAGCACCGCGCGCGCGTCGGCGTACGTGCTGTCATCGGCCGCGGTCGGCCCCGATCCAATCGTAGATAGATCGTTGCCCTTGACGTCCGACAACATCAGGCCCAGCACTCGCGCGCCGCTGGCCGCGCGCAACAGTCGTCCACCCTTGATCGCCGACAGATGACGCCGTACCGTGTTCAGCTCGCCGATTGATGCGCCCGACGCCAGCAGCAACCGGGTCGTCGCGATCTTGTCTTCCAGCGTGACCGCGCCGTCCGGCAAAGCCATCAGCGCCGACGCCCCTCCGCTCACCGCGACGATTAGTAAATCCTCCGCACTCGCCTTGCCCGCCAGTGCGAGGGCCGCGCGCGCCGCCTGCTCCGATACCGCGTTGGGAATCGGATGCCCACTGCGGAAGATCGCCTGATGCCGCCCGGTCGCCAACGTTTCAGCGCCGGCGCCAGCGTCCGGAACGATCACTACCGACTCAGCGATTTTGCCGCCGCATACGCTCTCGACTCCGCGCATCATCGCCGCCGCGGCCTTCCCAACCGCGATCACGAAAATCCGCCGCGATGCGTCAACCATCGCCGGCACCTCCGCGGATGCCGCCGATTCGCCAAGCAGCGCCCGCGTCGTCAGCCGACACGGCTCGACCGCGTCAATCGCCGCGCGAAAGATTTGTTCCAGGTCACGCCGCGCAATGTGCGCATCCATCGCGGCGTATCTCTCCGGGTAGGGTGTCGACCACCTGCTGGAGCAGAATCTGCTCGACCTCGGTGGTCAGTTTCTCCGCTTCGTACAGCGCTCGATAGCCGAGCTTCAGGCAGTTCTCGACGTCGGGATCATGCGTCAGGCGGCTATGGCTCACCCGCCGCAGCGTATTGCGCAAATCAGCCTCTCTGGCCAGCAGCAGATCGAGCCGGCTCGCCACCGACGCCAGGTCTGCCCCCTGCCCGGCCAATTGCAGCGCGTCGGCCTCCGCGCGCTCAGCCCGCGCCAATCTGCTCACGCCCGAACGGATATCCGCGCAGGCGCTCTCGGCCGATAGCTCCGACGGGTCACCGCTCCTCGCGGCGTTGGTCGCAAGCGCGATCGACGCGATCAGCGCCATCGCCGTTATTCGCGACCTAAATACGCCTCGCCGATGGTCCATTGACTTGGCGAAAGAAAAAGCCGGCACCATCGCCGGCTTCCCGTCAGTCCGTTACATTTTCGTGAGTACGCCGGGCCGATAGTTCGCGGCGTTACTTCCGCATCTCGACGATTATCTGATCCCGCTTGCCCTCTTCAATCAGTTGATCGTTGCGACGCGCCTGCTTGAAACCGATATAAGTGAAGAACAACACCAGCAGCATCATCCCGGCGATCGGGATATTGTCGGCTTTGGTGACGATATCCAGAAACTGCTGCAATCCACTGACATGTTCCATCGAACTCGTCCTCTACCGATCCGACGCGTAGCTCAACCCCAGCATATCAGCGCAACCGTCCAGCGTCGACTCGAAGCGCTTGCTCCCTCGTCTACCAACGGCATCGGCCAGTGTCAACGTAATTTACGCGATGCGCCTTGCTGTTCACTCCGCCCAGCCGCTAAAGCTCTGGCGCCGACCCCTTAGTTGGGCGATGATCTGCTGCCATGCGACCAAACGCTGAAGCTTCCGCGATTCCCGGCGCGCCGCCCGGCGCCTTCAAATTTGTTTGGGGCGTGTTCGGCACCGTGATGGGCGTGCTGTATACCGCAGTGGCCGCTCCCCTCGCCGCGCTTCTCGCTCCCTTTTCTCATGGCTTCTATTCCAATAGCTGGGTCGGCCGATGGTGGGCGTGGCTGATCATCATGACCTGCGGCGTCAAGGTCGAGCTCGAAGGCCTGCACAACATCGCCGGTCTCAAGTCCTTTGTCCTCGTCACCAACCATCAGAGCTTCTTCGACATTTTCGCCGTGCTCGCCTACATGCCGCGCGACGTGCGCTTCATGGCCAAGAAGGAATTGCTGAAGATCCCGGTCTTCGGCCTCGCGCTCAAGCGCTCCGGCCACATTATCGTCGATCGCCAGCGTGGCGGTCCGACGGTTCGCCAGGCGATCGAGCTCGGCAACCTCGGCCTTTGCATCTGCATTTTCGCCGAGGGCCATCGCTTCGACGACAACCAGGTACATCCGTTCCAGCCGGGCGCTGCCTGGCTCGCGATTCAGACCAAGTTGCCTTGCGTCCCGATGGCTATCAGCGGCAGCGGCGCGTTCTTCCCGCGCGGCGCCAAGGTAGTCGTGCCAGGCGGCCGGATGAGACTCAGCCTCGGCGCACCGATCCCTACTTCAGATCTACGCTCCACCGATCGCGCCGCGCTCACCGAGCAGCTAGAATCCGCCGTCCACGCCCGCTTCCTACCCGCGCTATAACCTCCGTCGATAATCCCTCATGTCATCCCGAGCGAAGCGACGGCATCGCCGGAATGTAGTCGAAGGATCTCCGCGCAGCTATGCGCCTCAAGACTTTTTTCTGTCATTCCGAGCGGAGTCTGCGAAGAGAGGAATCCCGATGTCTTCTCCCTGTCCCCTCGCCCGCGATATCTGCGGGAGAGCGTTGGGGTGAGGGCACGACCCGAACGATCGCTACAATTGGCCTTCGCGAATTGTCGCGCGATCCCCCGTTCACGCTCGAATCCGCAACCTACTGATATAATTGAATAATCTACTTTACTTTCGCCTTATAATCGCTCGCGACGGGATCCTAATCCTTGCGCAGATCCTCCGACAGCGCCGCCGCCAACATGTCCTTTATTACACCGCGCACCCGCAGCTCCGGATGGTCCACCTCGATCGCGACCTTGCCCGCGTTCGCCTGCGCTAGAAATTCCTGCGGATCGATACCCCCGACCGGAAACCGGATAAACTGCACCGCGCTAATCTGCGCCGGCGAAATCTGGCTCTCTTCGAACAGCGCAGCCTGACGCTTCTCGCCCAGCACGAACCACAGATGACGCTCGAAGCCGACCAGCTTGTGCAGCGCGACGTCACGCTCCGCCGGATCCTGGTACTCGATCAGCAGCGTTGCCGACAGTTCCCCGGGCTTCGGCAGCAATCCGTTGTAAGTCTCGAGTTCGTGCTGCACAGCTTCTCGCGCGGCGATATTCTCGCTGCGCAAAATCTCGTGAACCTGGTACCACAGCGTCTGTCCATTCTCGAACAGGAACGTCAGATGCTCTCCCACCGCGAGCCGTCGCCGATTCTTTTCGTGCATGAACAGCGGACGCAGCCGCGGCCGCACCCGTTCGTAATCGAGCAGCGACAACACCTCGTTCAGACCGAGCGGTTTCACGCTTGTTCCTCCTTGGGCTTGGGCCGCTCGGGCGCAGGAACCGGATCGGGAAATCCACCAGGCTCGTAGGCCCGCGCCAGAACCTCGATCGGATGCATCGGGCGCATCCCCAGCGCCTGCTCGAACTGCACCGCGGCCAGCGGACAGTCGGTCGTCATCACGCGCGGCTCGGCATCTCTCATTCCCGAGAAGGCCCGCTCGCCCCACTTCAAGGAGAGCTTGAAGTATTCTTTTTTCATCGCCCAGGTGCCGTCGTGAGACGTGCACGCGTCCACCGTGACGATCTCGGATCCCGGAATCAGCCGCATCAGATCGCGCGAGCGCGGCCCGATACCCTGCGCCTTCAGATGACACGGAAAATGATAGCCGATTTTTCCCGGCGTCGAACGAAACTCGCGATTAAACTTGCCCGCACGCCTGAGTTCGTAAAGCAGCTCGTGCGTATCCACCACTGCCGCCGAGAATTCGCGCACCTCATCGCCGCTCAACAAATTCGGATATTCTTTCCGCAGCGTGAGCGAGCAGGTCGGATTGATCGCCGCAACTCTATAGCCCTGTCGTACGAGCGGCAGCATCGACGCCACGTTCGATCGCGCCTGCTTCTGCGCAAACTCGACGTCGCCGCCGTCCAGCGCCGGCATTCCGCAGCAATTCTGCTTCGGCGACGCGATCGCGCATCCGTTCTTCGCCAGCACCGCGACCGCGGCCTTGCCCGGCCCCGGATTGTAGAAGTTCACGAAACAGGTATGGAAAAGCGCAACCTTCGATGAAGGTTCGGCCGGCGCCCCCGGTATCCCCGCGCGCTTGAGCCACGCCTCGAACGTCTCGCCCGCGAAATCCGGCAGCAGCTTGTCGCGATGGATTCCGAGCAGGGCCTCCATCAGCTTGCGTTGAATCGCCTGATGGCATCCCCAGTTCGCCATCCGCGGCGCGATACTGCCGAGCTTTCCCAGCCGATCCGGATCGCCCAGCACCCGCTCGCGCAGAGCGATTCCGTGCTCGCGCGCCCGCACCGCCTTGTCGCGCAGAATAAGCCGCGGAAAGTCGAGCTGGAATTCGTGTCCGTCGGCCGGCGTATACGGACACTTGACCTCGCACAGCTTACACCCGTAGCACAGGTCGACCACGCGCTCCTTCTGCGCGGCCGATAGCGCGCGCACTTCGCCGTTGGCGGCGTCGACCGCGTTGAACAATTCAGGAAACGATGGGCACAAATTGAAGCACAGCCGACAGCCGTGACAGATGTCGAAGACCCGATCGATTTCCTGGTTCAGGCCGTCGCGATTCCAGTACTTTGGTTCGGTCGCGTCGTAGGAAAGAAACGGCGTCGGTTTGGATTCGATACGGCTCATGGAATCAAATAGTCAGTCGCCGAATTAGCTATTCGGACTTGATTACCTAGTCGGCCGCCGACCTCTGAAGACCATACCGCATCAGCCCGCCAACCGGCCAGATATTAGTGTGTGCGGTCGAGCGATTACTGGCTGCTTCGCGCGGACGCGCCGAAGCAGCCAGTCGTGCGCTTTGATGAAGCTCAGGCCATGCGGCCCGAGCGTTTGTTACGACAGGCTCTCAGCCGCCTTGGCGAAGCGTCCGGCGTGCGATTTCTCCGCCTTCGCCAGTGTCTCGAACCAGTCCGCGACTTCGTCGAAGCCTTCCTCGCGCGCTACCTTCGCCATCCCGGGATACATGTTGGTGTACTCATGAGTCTCGCCGTGGACGGCCGACTTGAGATTGGCGAATGTGTCGCCGATCGGCTGATCCGTGGCCGGATCACCTACCGACTTCAGGTAGTCCAGATGGCCGTGCGCGTGGCCGGTTTCACCCTCGGCGGTGTCGCGGAACAGTCCCGCGATTTCCGGCTGCCCTTCGACGTCCGCAACCTTCGCGAAATACAGGTAGCGCCGATTCGCCTGGCTCTCACCGGCAAACGCTTCCTTCAAATTGCCATGCGTCTTGGTTCCTTTTAAAGATTTCATCGCTCTCTCCTCTGTAAAGTTAGTGATCTTCCGAACTCAATCCGCCGCTCCCTCCGCGGCCCGCTTTTTCAAGCCTTTCCTTCTGCACTGCTCACACAACGCCTGAAGCTCGAGCGACGCTCCCAGCATGGTGAACCCGCCCAGTTCCGATCGCCCTTCGAGTAGTTGCCCGAGCTCGGGAACCTCGATATCGCGGATCCGGCGGCATCGCACGCACACGATATGATGATGCGGTTCGACATTGCCGTCGTAGCGCGCGCTGTCATGCAGCATCGTCACCTTGCGCGCCTCGCCCGCTTCGCACAGCGTCTCGAGCGTGCGATGCACCGTGGCGAGCGAGATATGCGGATGCTGCTTGCGCACACGCGCGTAAATCAGGTCGGCCCGCGGATGGTCCGCGGAGGCCAGCAGCGCCCGGATAATCGCCAGTCGCTGCGGCGTCACCGCCAGCCCGCCCTTGCGGCATCGATCGGCGAATTCCGCCAGCCGGCGCGCGGCACTCGACGCCCGCCGCTGCTCGCTTATCAGTTCGAGTTCCACGATTAGATAGTAATCATTATCATGTGGTAGCGGAGACCGTCAAGTCCTTTTTGTCACATTTTGCCAGGTTCGCGATGCAGTTTGTTTCACCGATCCTGCAACCCGGCGGGAATATTTTGCGCGGGCTTTCAGTCTTGGCCGATGAATGACGCAAACACTGTCCGCACGGAGGATCAGGGATGAATCAGGAAACTATAGGTAAACTCACGCGATGGGTTCTCAATCCGCCGGTCGACGGACCGCGCTCGACGCTCTTGCTGCGCCTGATGGCTGGCGGCGTTTTCTTCTGGGAGGGAATCCTGAAGTTCGTCTACGTGAATCAGGGCGTCGGACGCTTCACCAAGCTCGGCATTCCGTTTCCTTATTACTCCGCCACGTTCGTCGGATCGCTCGAAATTGTCGGCGGCCTGTTGCTGCTCTTTGGCCTGATGACGCGCGCGATCGCAATCCCGTTCATCATCGAGATGATCGTCGCCATCTTGACCACCAAAATCTCACTCTACCTCGGCACCTCGCCGCTGCCGCTGCCACCCGCGCCGCCGCAGATTGGATTCTGGGCCGTGCTCCATGAGATCCGCTCCGATTGGGCGCAAATTCTTACTACCAGTTTTCTCCTGCTCAATGGACCCGGAAGCTGGTCCCTCGACGCCCTCCTGCAAAGAAAACAGTCGTCAAGCCTGTCCGAGATTCTGCATGACTCATCTCGGGTCGGCGCGGCCTGGCCAGGAAAATCCGCCGCCCGCTAAACAAAAAGGTCGGCCGCCGCGATTACCATCGTAGCGGCCGAAACCTACTTCCAGGCTCATCACATTCCGCCGCGGTTCAAGCTTGCCCTCATCATCCTGACCCCCCTCCTTGTCGTCCTGAACGAAGTGAAGGATCTCACCCGGTCCTCCGCGCGTAATCCATCAACCGCCTCGACCGAACCTCCTTGCGGGCCTGATGCAGCGGGCGTTTACTTACTTGAGCGCGGAAAAAGGATGGCATCCGATGATACGAGGCAGTTGTCTTTGCGCCGGCGTGCGCTACCAAATCGACGGCGACACTGCCGCCAAACTCGGACCGGCTCTCAATTGCCACTGCTCGATGTGCCGCAAAGCCACCGGCGCCGCGTTCCGAAGCCGCGTTTCGCTACCGCGGCGCAATTTTCGCTGGCTCGCGGGAGAAGATCTGCTGACCGGCTACGTCTCGTCCCCCGGCACGACGCGTACCTTCTGCAAAGTCTGCGGTTCCACGATGGTGAGCCTCTTCGACGATGATCCTGAAACCTTGGGTCTCGCGATGGGCACGCTCGACGACGATCCCGGCGTGCGGCCGAGCTTTCACGTGTTCGTCGCCTCAAAAGCACCGTGGTTCGAGATTACCGATAGCCTGCTGCAATTCGAGACCGTGCCTCCCGACACCGCGCTCCGCCAGCGCGATCACTGATCGCCTGCTCGAGCGTGGCGTCGCCCTTCTCGATCCGCTCTGTCACGGACTAGACTCGCTCCTCGATACATAGTGCATCGAGGAGCATCTCCCATGGCCACCAAACCTCTGATTCCGCAATCCTTCGGCCCGCTGCAAGGCGTACGCATCATCTCGTCCGGCCTGTTCATCGCTCAGCCGTTCGCAGCCGAGCTCGCCGCCGAGATGGGCGCCGAAGTGATCCATATCGAGCAGCCGCAAATCGGCGACGTCGGATGGCGCAGCTTCGGCAACCGCCTGCCCGCACGCGACGGCGGCGAACCCGTCGGCACGAGCTGGATTCAGGAGCGGCGCAACATGCTCTCGGTCACGCTCGATCTCTCCAAGCCGCGCGGGCGCGAACTCTTCTTGAGGCTGGTCGCAACCGCTGAGCTCTGGATGGAAAGCTCGCGCCCCGGCACCTATCAAAAATGGGGCCTCGACGACGCCGCCGTATGGGCGGTCAATCCAAGACTCGTGATCACTCACGTCTCCGGCTACGGCCAGGACGGCCATCCCGATTACGTCAGCCGCCCCGCCCTGGATGCGATTAGCCAGGGTTTCGGCGGCACGATGTATCTGACCGGTTTTCCCGATCCGATGCCGCCGACGCGCGCCGCTCCCTGGATCGGCGATTACCTCACGTCATATTCAGCTCTGGCATCGTCGATGGCGGCACTGCTTCACGCCCGTTCGACCGGCAAGGGCCAATCCGTCGACGTCGCGCTATTCGAGATGATCCACAAGACGCTCGGTGGCACGATGATCGATTACTTCCACGACGGCATTGTGCACGAGCGTTACGGTAATCGCAGCCGCCTGTTTCAGCCGATCGATACGTTTCGCGCGCGCGACGGATGGGTGATGCTCGCCGCGGTCGCCGGCCTCTACGAGCGCCTGTGCCGCGCGATCGGGCTCGATCCGGCGGACCCGCGATGGCGTATCGCGGCCACCAACCTCGACTCGCCCGAAGGGCTCGAATTCGATCGCATCCTGCGCCAATGGATCGGCGGGCGCACCGTCGCCGAAGTCGTCCGCACCCTCGGCAACGAAGCCAAGGTGCCCTGCGGCCCGATACTGTCGAGCAAGGAAATCGCCGCGGACCCGCATTACCAGGCCCGCGGCGTTCACGTCGAATGGGACGACGAGCAGGTCGGCCGCGTCAAAGGTATCGGCGTGGCACCGAAATTCTCTGACACGCCCGGCCGCATCTGGCGCGGCTCCGTGAGGCTCGGTCACGACAACGCAACCGTCTATCGCGAGCTGCTCGGCCTGAGCGACGCCGAGCTCGACGAGCTGCGCCAACAGCAGGTCATCTAGACATTTGTCTATCGTCCCGGTTTAGCCTTTCCTGACAGCCAGTCACCCGAGCGCCAGACTCTCATACCGCGCGCCGGACTCAGTATCTCGAGCGCTTTTTTTGGTCATCCTGAGCGAAGCGACGGCACCGCCGGAGCGAAGTCGAAGGATCTCGCGTGGTCCTCCGCGCGCTTTTCACGCGACGCGAACCGCGTGCCGCGATTGCCCATGTTTCTTAACCGGCGCGCCGAAAAATTATCTCCCTACTTCGCCTTGCTGATCACGTACTTGGAAAAATCGTTGATCAGCTGACCGGCGGTGGCGCGCGTGCCGCCATGCACCGCGATCTGCTTCACGCCCATCTTCTTCATTCGCGCCACGCGCTTGAGCAACTCGTCGGGAGTACCGGTCAGCGTGGTCTCCTTGAGAATCTTCTCGTTGACGATCTCGCCGTGCGCCTTGGGATTGAAGTCGTGCACGTAGCCCGAATACAGCTCCAGATGGCGCGTCTCGATCGGCGCATCCGGCGTACGATACGCGGTCTTGAACGCCATCACCTCGTCGCGGATATCCTCCGGCAGCTCGACCGGATCTCTCACCGACAGCGCAAAGATATTGCACTCCGACGTGACGTACGCGCCCACCGCCTTCTGCATGTCGATCAGCTTCTCGCCCGGCTTGACCACGTGGAACGCGGTCAGCACCAGGATGTAAAGGTCCTTGAGCTTCTTACCGGCGCGCTCGGCTCCGCGCTGGATATGGCTCAGCGCGTATTCGAGCAGGCTATCGCCGACGGTGCCGAACAGGATAACGCCGTCGCCGATTTCGCCCGCGAGCTCGAGTGTCTTCGGTCCACTCGCCGCAACGTAAATGGGAACGCGATCCTTGATGTTGTACCAGCCGCCCTTCGGATTCAGGAATCGGA
>DATJOQ010000511.1:0-5359 GCA_035506935.1 Binataceae bacterium (SeqCode)
CGAAGTCAAACTAGCGGCACCCGTGGCGGGCATCACATGAAACAATCGGGAGCAATGCGAGTTCAAGCGCGGCGACGTGTCGCCGATGCTCGCGAGCGCGGGTTAGACCTTGCCCGCAGCGCCCAGCAGGGCAGGGAGATCGTAGTTCAGCAAATCGCCGATTCGTTCGACCGTGACGTCAGCGGGAGGGAGCTTGGCGACGGCTTCCTTGTCGTTGGCATAATGGCCCTGACGTGGGAAAACCGTGGTCACGCGATTGCCCCAAATCCGCTTGACCTCGGTCAGGATGCGCAGTTTGTCGTCGATCAAAACGTAGTGATCGGCGGGGAATTTTTTTTCGACGTCGGCGAGTTCAAGTTCCTTGTGGATGTAGATCAAGACGCGTCCGTCGACCGCTTCGAACAGGCCCGAGTCGCGCACTTTATGCGGTTGGAAGACCACATCGCCGTCGGTCAGGATTACGGTGGTTCCCAACTGGGCATATCGCTCCAACACGTCGAGCGAGCTCGGGAACAATCGATTCGCGAACGGATAGTCGATCAGAAATAACGAGACCGCGAGCAGATGGGGAGTGTCGCGCGGATTCTCCATCCGATAGCGCTGAAGCGCGCCAAGGTAATCGACGTAACCGAGCTCGGCGCGCAACTCCTCGAAGATCTGCCAGTAGCGCTGCTGGCGTTCATGGCCGACCTCGTGTTCGACGTGGCGCATCAGGTCGGCGATGATGTGATCGTTGTCGAGCAGCGTGTTGTCGACGTCGAAGAGAAATACCACCTGATCGCCAGCCATAGTGATTCAAGCCTCGATGTATTCGCACCGTGCTGTCGGTTTGGGGACCGGCAACCCGTCTTCGCGCAAGCCCTTTATGTGGAGTTGAACGGCTTCTCGGATTAGCCGTCCGACCTTGGCTGCGGAAGGTCCGGTCGCCACGCATCCGGGTAGGTCGGGGATATGTGCGGAGAAGTTCCGTTCGGTCTTCTCGATCACCACGGCGTATTTCATTGGCCGCTTCATTTCAGTCCCGCAGCGGACTTTGATGAAGGTCCGCCATCCGCAGCAACTTGGGGCAAGGGTTAACGCGCCCAACCAGTGTGGCATCAGGTTAATTAGCTGCACAATAGCTGTTGTCGTCCTGAGCGAAGCGAGTCTGCGAGCGGAGTCGAGGGACCTCGCGCGCTCCTGCGCGAGTGGCCGCCCCCGCATGCTCAATCGCCCGGAGGACCGGGCGAGATCCTTCGCTTCGCTCAGAATGACATCCAGGTTCGAGGTTTGAGCGCTGCCCGCACTCGCCTATCTGATAAGCGGCGGGGTGCGCTACTTGCGAAACTTCGAGAAATCGGGTTTGCGGCGTTCGATGAAGGAGTTGCGTCCTTCCATCGACTCTTCGGTGTTGTAGTAGAGCGCCAGCGCCGACATCCCGAGCGCGCCGATCCCCTTGATATGGTCGGTGTCCGCGTTGAACGACATCTTGGCGAGCTTGATCGCGGTCGGGCTCATCGCGACGATCTCTCGCGCCCAGCTTCGCGCCTCGTCCATCAACTGCGCCGCGGGTACCACCTTGTTGATCAGCCCCATCTGCAGCGCTTCTTCGGCGGTGTATTGGCGGCACAGGTACCAAATCTCGCGTGCCTTCTTCTCGCCGACCACGCGGGTCATGTACGCGGTTCCAAAACCAGGATCGACGCTGCCCATGCGCGGACCCACCTGCCCGAAGCGCGCGGTATCTGCCGCGATCGACAAATCGCAGATCATCTGCAGCACCTGGCCGCCGCCGATCGCATAACCATTGACCGCGGCGATCACCGGCTTGGGGATCGCGCGGATCAGCAGATGCAGCTCCTCGGCATCCATCCCGGTGTCTGAGCGCGCCGGCTTGCCCTGATAGCCGCCGGTCTCGCGAATCGATTGGTCACCGCCGGTGCAGAACGAGCGCTCGCCAACGCCGGTCAAGATTACCGCGCCGATCGTACGGTCGCCCCACGCGTCGTTGAACGCCTCGATCATCTCCTGCACCGTGAGATTGCGGAATGCGTTCAGCACCTTGGGGCGATTGATCGTGATTGTCGCGACACCTTCGCTCTTGTTGTAGATGATGTCCTCGTAAGCCATATGTTCGCTCTCCTGCGCGCTGATTGCCGGCCATCTATCGGTACGACATGAATTCGCGTCCGAAAGTTTCGCGCGCGATGATCCCCTTCATGATTTCGGGCGTGCCGTCACCAATCTCGAGGCCGACGACGTCGCGGTAACGCTGCTCGAAGGGCAGGTCCTGATCGTAGCCGAGCCATCCGTGCAGGATGATGCAGCAGTGAATCGCTTCAGCGGAAGCCTTGGGCCCCAGCCACTTGCACATCGCGGCTTCGCGCGTATGCGGTTCGCCGCGATCGCACTGCGAGAGGCATTGATAGGCTATCAGCCGCGCCGCGTTCAGCATCGTCAGATGCTCGGCGATCTGGAACGAAACGCCCTCGTATTTAGCCAGCGGCTTGCCGAAGGTATGGCGCTGCTTGACGTACTCGATCGTCTCGTCGAGCGATTGTTGCGCCGATCCTATACAAGCGAGCGCGATCAGCGCGCGATTGTAATCGAACGCCTTCATCACGCCGTAAAATCCGTCGCCCTCATTGCCGAGCAGATAATCGGCTGGGAGGCGAACGTCGTCGAAGATCAAGGAGCCGCGCTGGCTGAGCTTTTCGCCCGCGCTGCGATAGACGCGGCGCGATACGCCAGGAAGATTCAGCGGTACCATGAAGGCGCTGATCCCACGCGCGCCGGGACCACCGGTGCGCGCGAACACCACGCATACGTCGGCGTATCCGGCGAGGCTGATCGAAGCCTTCTCGCCGCGAATGACGTAATGGTCGCCGTCGCGCCTGGCCGAGGTTACGAGCGCTGCCGCGTCGGAGCCTGCTCCCGGTTCGGTGAGGCCCAGCGCGATTACTTTCTCGCCGGCGGCAATACCGGGAAGCCATTCGCGCTTTACAGACTCCCTGGCGTGCGCGGCGATATTACCGCCGATCATGCCGATTTGCAGGAAGAGCGTCACGCTGAGATCCCCGCGTCCCAGTTCCTCGGCACATATACCGGCCATAGTGTAGGAACTTTCGCTGCCGCCGTACTCAGCCGGGATGCTGAGGCCGGTGACGCCGAGTTGGCCCATCTCGCGCACGCGCTCCCTGGGAAACGGTTCGCCGCGGTCCCACTTGGGCGAATCGGGCAGCAATCGTTCACGAGAAAAACGCCGCACTGCTTCGGCAAACTGCCGTTCCTGTTCGTTGAAGGTGAGATCCACGATTGACTCCTTCGCGCGCCGTCGAGCGCTCAGCGCCCGCTGAATTTGGCGGTCCGCTTGTCGAGAAAAGCGGACATCCCCTCGTTGCGGTCCTCGGTGCCGTAGAGGAAGCCCATGCCGTGGCGCGCTGCCTCCATCGCGGTCTTCATGTCGGCGTTGATTCCCGCGTGCACCAGCATCTTCGCGCACTTGAGTGCCAGCGGCGGCAACGAAGCGAGCCGCTGCGCCCATTCGCGCGCCGTGTCGAGGACCAGCGAAGGCGGCACCACCCGGTTGACCAGGCCCAAGCGCAGCGCGGTGTCGCTGTCGATCGGATCGCCGAAATAAATCATCTCTTTCGCGATCGCGGGAGGCAGCATCTTCGAGAGCCGGGCGGTCCCGCCCGCGCCGGGCAATGCGCCGATCTTGATTTCGGGAACTCCGATCGAGGCGTTTTCCGCCATGATGCGAAAATCGCAAGCCACCGCGAGCTCGCATCCGCCGCCGTAGGCGAGTCCGTTCAGCGCCGCGATAGTCGGCACATCGAGATCCTCGATCGCATTGAACGCGAACTGGATATCCTCGATGAAGCGCAGGAATGTGGGCGGCTTTCCCATCCGCTGCAGCTCGGCGATATCCGCGCCCGCCGAGAAAGCGCGCCCTTCGCCGTGAAACACCACCACGCGCACGTTCTGATCGGTGCGCACGGCGTCGGCGACGTCGCGCAACTCGCGCACCATTGTCGGATTCATCGCGTTCAACTTCCGCGGGCGGTTGAGCTTCACCGTCGCAATCTGGTCCTGCAAGCTGTAGTCGAGTGTCTCGTACATTTTCGGCTATCCTTTCAGCGCGCCAGCGCGTGATTAATTTCAATACGAACGCGGCAGACCGAGCACGTGCTCGCCAATGTAGTTCAGGATCATCTCGCGCGAGACCGGTGCGCTGCGCATCAGGCGCACCAACGGCCACAGCGTGATTACGTCGGTCTCGCCGGTGAAGCCGCTTCCGCCGTGCACCTGGATCGCGATGTCGACCGCCTCGATTCCGGCTTCCGCCGCCGCGTACTTCGCCATGTTGGCGTACATGCCGGCGTCGCCGCCGCCATCGAACACCTGTGCCGCATGATTGGTCATCAGCGAGGCCAGCTCGAGATTGGTCTTCGCGATCGCCATCGGATGCGCCAGACCCTGATGCGCGCCAATCGGGACGTTGAACACCTTGCGCGTGCCGGCGTACGCGACCGCCTTGTTGAGCGCATAGCGGCCCAGCCCGACCGACATCGCGGCGACCGTGATACGCTCGGGGTTGAGCGCGTCGAACATCGCCTTGAGCGCCGCGCCCTCGTCGCCGAGGCGATTGGCCGCCGGGATTCTCACCTCGTCGAAGAAAAGCTCGAACTGCGCCTCGGTCGAAAGGACGCGCGTGTCCATCTTGCGCCGTTCGAGTCCGGCTGCGTTGGAATCGACGATAAATATCGACATCCCCTCGCGTTTGTTCGCGACCTTGTCGGCTGGCGTGGTGCGCGCGACGACCAGCATATGATTCGCCTGGTCGGCTCCGCTGATAAACACCTTTTGCCCGCTCAGGACGTAATGATCGCCGTCGCGGCGTGCCAGTGTGCGGATTTTAAAGCTGTTGCTGCCTGCGTCGGGCTCGGTGATCGCGAAGCAGAATTTTTCGCGGCCGTCGGCGAGCGCCGGCAGATAGCGCCGCTTTTGTTCCTCGCTTCCGTATTTCGCGATCGGAATCGCGCCCATCGCGGCGCTGACGACCAGGAAGAGCGACGGCACGCCCTGATTCGAGAGTTCCTCCATCAGCATCGTGAGCCGCATCATGCTGACGCCGCTGCCGCCGTACTCCTCGGGGATCGTGACGCCGAGGTAACCGGCGCGACCGAGTTCGCGCCACATCTCGTCGACACCGAGGCCCTGGCTCGCGCGGTCGACCCAGTACCGGCGGTCGTATTTCGCGGTCAAACGCTTGACGAACGACCGGATCGGATCGCGCTCATCTTCAATGTGTTGGTTCATCGGCTATTCCCCGGCGAGCTTCAGCAAAAGGCCCGCCGTTCATGAATCGTCGGCTAAC
>DATJOQ010000512.1:0-5666 GCA_035506935.1 Binataceae bacterium (SeqCode)
ATCACGATGCACATGCGCACACTCGGGAACATTCCGGCGGACGACTACCAGGCGTTGCTGGTCTACTTGAGGGCGAAATAGATGATACCAAATCGCTCTGGCAAATATGCCCGCTATTGCCGCAGCGTCGCGACAGGCGAACCAGCACGGGCGGATGATGATGATCAATCCAATTTGTCGTTCATTCACCTTGGGGTCCACCTCAAGCGGTAAAGTTTTATCAATCGCTTGCGGCTTGAGTGACTATATTCACCCGACGAAATCGCCGACCGACAGAACGCTGAAAGGTTTTCTATTCAGGCTGAGATAGTCAACTGAACAAGGAGGACGATAGTTGAACCTGAAAATGCGCTCGCTGATGACTATGACTTCAGTCGCGCTACTTGCGGCGATGACTGTATCGCCCGTACTAGCGGACTCGGATACCGCGAAGACTAACTACACTACCTTCTGCGTCAAGTGTCACGGCGATACGGGCAAAGGTGACGGTGCCGCGGCGGCCACTCTCAAGACCAAGCCGCGCGATTTTACTGACTGTGCCCGAATGTCGAAGATCAGCGATGACACCCTCTTCAAAGTAATTAAAGAGGGTGGCGCCGCCAACGGCCTAAGCCCTGACATGCCCGCCTGGAAGGACGGGTTCGAAGACCCTGATATCAAGGACCTGGTCGCCTACGTGCGGACGTTCTGCAAAAAATGACCTCTCTGGTTCGGCCGCTCCCGTCCCGATCCATTTGAATGGAAGAAAGCGTGTCAACTTTCGAGGCCAACGCGCGCGATCTGTGGTGGTTTCGCAAGAACGTCCCCTGTCTTGACGCCTGTCCAGTCAAGACCGACGCCGGGCGCTACGTGCAATTAATCGCGGAAGGGCGATTCGCCGAAGCCTATCGCGTGGCACGCTCGCCCAATCCTATCGCGTCGATCTGCGGGCGTAGTTGCGGCGCCCCCTGCGAAGACGCCTGCCGCCGCGGCAAGATCGACGCGCCGGTCGCGATTCGCGCGCTCAAGCGATTCGTTTGCGAACTATACGGACCGGAGTCGCTCTCATCGGCGAGCGTCAAAGAAATCCTTTCAGGCGATATGGGCGGAGGCAGCAGAACTCCCGGCCACGGTGAATTGCTGATGCGCCGCGAGACCAATAGCGGTCGAAAAGTAGCCGTGATCGGAGCGGGTCCGGCGGGACTCGCCTGCGCGCACGACCTCGCGATCATGGGCTACAAACCGACCGTGTTCGAGGCGATGCCGCTGCCGGGCGGAATGATGCGCTACGGGATCCCGAGCTATCGGCTGCCGCGCGAAGTAATCGACTACGCGGTCGCCGAAATCGAGTCGCTGGGCGTGGAGTTTCGTTACGGCACACCGCTGCGCCCCGGCTTCGGCGTGAGCGAATTGAAGGCTGAGGGATACGAAGCGATCTTCGTAGCGATCGGCGCTGGACAGGGACGCGGGATCAAGCTCGAAGGCGGCGACGCCGACGGCGTTATCAAGGCGATCGATTATCTGCTGAACATCAACCGCGGCTACCGGGTCAATCTCGGCACCAAGGTGGCCGTGGTCGGCGGCGGATTGGTTGCGCTGGACGCGGCCCGCACTGCAATGCGGGCTTTGCTGCCTGGCCATGTGATGGCCGCGGAGGAGGAAGAAGCGGTCGAGGCCGGCACGATGCGCGTGGCGCTCGACGTCGCGCGCGAGGCTATCAGGCGAGGTTCGATCAATGTGACGGTGGTGAGCCTCGAGTCCGAAGCCGAGATGCCGGCGATGAAGTCGGTGCAGGGACGCGAAGAAACCGAGATCACTTTGCACGAGGGCGTGGCCTTTCAACCGTCGTGGGGACCGCGCCGCGTAATTTCCGAGAATGGCAAAGTCAAGGCGCTCGAACTGGTGCGCTGCGTCAGGGTGTTCGACGACGACGGCCGCTTCCGCCCGCAATTCGATGAAAACCAATTGATGACGCTCGAGGCCGATACCATCATCCTGGCGATCGGTCAGGCACCGGACCTGTCGTTTCTCTCGCCAGAGGACGGAATCGAGCTGACGCCCGCCGGAACCATCAAGATCGATCCCGCCACGCTAGCTACCACGGCGCCAGGAGTTTACGCCGGCGGCGACGGCGCATTTCCACCTTCGATCCTTATAACCGTCGCGCATCAGGGAAAGCTCGCCGCGCGATCGATCGACGCCTACCTGCGCGGCGTGCCGGCCTTACCGACCGAGCTGCGCGTGACGATCGAGGAACTCCCTACCGACACCTACCGTCGCGTCGAGCCGTATGAGCAGATCGAACGCAACATCGCGATGAATCCGCTATCGCGCCGAAGCGGTATCACCGAGGTCGAGTCCAGCTACACGGCGGCGCAGGCGCGCGAACAAGCCGAGCGCTGCCTCTATTGCCATATCCATCCGATTTACGACGGCGCGAAGTGCGTGCGATGCAACCGCTGCGTCGATATTTGCCCCGATTTCTGCCTCAAGTTCGTGCCGATAGAAAGACTGGCCGATCCCGAGCGCTTTGAAGCGCTTGCGGTTCCTGGCGAGGGCGCGCCCGTCGCGTTCCTTTACGACGAAGCCAAGTGTATCCGCTGCGGGCTTTGCGCGATCCGCTGTCCGACGGGCGCAATCACGATGGAAAAGTTTCAGTTCGACGAGGAGAGTGTGGCGTGAACACCACCAGGCGCAGATTCCTCGAATTCCTGGGCAAGGGAGCGGTGTTTGCGGCTTTTCTGGCCCAGATCGCGGCGGCGGGCCGTGCGCTGCTTCCCAACGTGCTCTACGAGCCCTCGAAGCGCTTCAAGATCAAGCGGCCGGATGAATACGCACAGGGCTACACCTTTGACGCGAATCATCGCCTGTTCGTGATTCGGCAGGAAAACAATTTCCACGTCATCTCGGCCATATGCACGCATCTCGGATGCACGGTGCAATGGCGCAATCAGTCGCAGGAGTTCGCCTGCCCGTGTCACGGAAGCCTGTATCGCGCTGACGGCACCGTGATCGGCGGGCCGGCGCCGCGTCCACTGCCCTGGTACGAGGTGATGCAGGCGCCCGACGGCCGACTCGAGGTTGATACCGGCATGATCGTGCCGGAGGGATTCGCTCTTACCGCGAAGAAGGCGACGGCCTAGCAATGCGCGATCAGTTTTTGCGGCTGTGGGAGAAGTTGACCTGGAGCTGGGCACCGCGCAGCGAGCGTGAGGCCGGCGAAGCGATCGTCCAGAATCTGTGGCTGCATTGGTTCCCCGCCAAAATGGCGCGCCGCAGCATGAGCTGGAGTTATTCGCTCTACTTCGGAGTTGCGGCGGCGTCGCTGTTTTTAATCCTCAACGTCACCGGCCTGCTGCTGATGCTGTTCTACGTCCCTGCGACCACTCAGGCCTATGGCGATATGAAGGATCTGCAGTTTGCCGTCAGTTTCGGATGGCTGCTGCGCAATCAGCATCGATGGGCCGCTCACGGGATGGTGCTGGTGGTCTATCTGCACATGGCGCGGGTGTTCTTCACCGGCGCTTACCGAGGTCAGCGCTTTCTCAACTGGATAATCGGCGTGGTGCTTCTGATCGCTACGCTGCTGCTTTCGTTCACCGGATATCTGCTGCCGTGGGATCAGCTCGCGCTATGGGCGGTAACCGTCGGCACCAATATCGCCCGCGAAGGTCCGGTGGTCGGCGATACCATCCGCTACCTGCTGCTGGGCGGAACCGAGATCGGTCAGAATGCCCTGCTGCGATTTTATGTGCTGCACGTTTTCATCCTGCCGGTTTCGGTCTGGGCATTGTTCGGCTATCACATGTGGCGCGTGCGCAAAGACGGCGGCATGGCCGCGATCGAGTCGCTCAAGCTCAAACGCAGCGCTAGTCCCAAAACGCCGCCATCGACCAAAAGCTACTCGCTTTTTGGCCTTACGCGTGGCGCCACCGTACAAGTTCTGAGTTCCACCGATCTCGAAGAGAAGGACCTGGCCTTTTCCTCGCCCGACCTTACCCGACGGATCGTGCTCGTGTTCCTGCTGGTATTCAACATCACGCTGCTGTTGAGCCTGCTGTCGAATGCTCCGCTCGAGGAGGCCGCCAATCCGGCGCTCACCCCCAATCCGGCCAAAGCCCCGTGGTATTTCCTGTGGCTGCAGGAACTGGTCGCTTCGACCACTATCAGTATCGGCTCTTACCGTATCAGCGGCGGCCTGATCGGCGGGATTATCGTGCCCGGCCTGCTGCTGGCGGCGCTCGCAGTGTGGCCGCTGTTCGATCGATCGCCGCGCGCTTGTGAGGGCGTGTGGTTTGCGCACGAGCGGCGATGGCAGAACCTGACGTTTGCCGCGATCACGCTGGTGATCATCTTGCTGATCGCGGTGGGTCTGGGAGTTCGCGGACCGTACTGGCGCTTGTACTGGCCCGGCCAACCGTGGCCGCAGATGCCGAGAGTGCTCTAAATTGCAGGGCCCAGATTCAAACGAATCGCGGGATTTCTCGTGGCTGGTGATCCTCTCGCTGGGGTTCTTTGTCCTGGTCGTGCTGGCCTTCTGGCGCGAATATCACGCTGAATGGCCGCCGCTCGAAAAGCACTTCAAGCAGATCCTGGAACAGCACGGCCGGATCGACGACGCGCGCCGCTTTAACTTCGGAATCCGCCAGATCTGGAATCCCGAGTTGGGCGTGGTCGATCGATGCGTAACCTGCCATCTGGGCTACGATTGGGGCGCGGTGCTTCCCGCTAACTTGCCCGAGCCCTATACCCCGCACGCACAGCTTCCATACCTCGAGCAGCATCCTTTTCTGCGCTTCGGATGCACGGTCTGTCATGGCGGCCAGGGATGGGCGACCGAAAAGATCTCCGCTCACGTGGGCGGCGAGCATTGGGACGATCCGATGCTTTCCCGGGACCTCGCCGCGAAATATCAACTGCAGATGGGTCAGATGATCCAGATGCGCTGCAACTTCTGCCATCGACACGATCTGTCGACGCCCGGGATGGACCAAATCAATCTCGCCAAGCAGCTTTTCAAGAAGAAGAAGTGCCTGATCTGCCACACCGTCGAGGGAAAGGGCGGGATGATCGGTCCTGAACTGACTTTCCACGGCGATAAGAGTCCCGAGCTCTTCGACTTCAGTCACGTCAGCGGCGACAAAACCCTGTTCAACTGGGATTACCAGCATTTGATGAATCCGGAAAAAGTCAGCCCTGGCACCACGATGCCTACCTTCGGCTTCAAGCCGGAAGAGGCGCGCGCGCTTACCCTGATGCTGCTGAGCTGGAAGCATCTCACCTTTCCGCCGCAGTACATTCCATCGCCGATCGAGGTTGCGCCGCCGCAGGTGGTGCACGTCCCGGCGGAAGCGCCGAACGTCGCCGGGGCCGAGGACGGGAGAAAAATCTTCCAGACCCGCGGGTGCAATCAGTGCCATACGATCGGAGCCGGCAAGCTTATCGGACCCGACCTGAAGGGCGTCGTCAGCCGCCGCTCCGCTGATTGGTTGCGGAGCTGGCTCGCAGATCCCGCGGCGATGATTCGGGCCAACCCTGATTTGGCCAAATGGCCGGATGATTTCGGTGGAATCGTGATGCCGAATCAGAACCTCAGTCCGGACGAGATCAGCGCCGTGATCACCTACCTGCAAAAGCTCTGAAATTTTGCGAGAATTCGCTTTTAGATCGCGGCGTTAGCGTTTAAA
>DATJOQ010000513.1:0-11423 GCA_035506935.1 Binataceae bacterium (SeqCode)
TCCGATGACCCTCGAGGAAACCGCCGGCTGTATCCTCAAGTACAAGGACGATATCGAGCGGCTGAAGTCGATCGGTGCGGACAAACTTCTCTCGGGCGAGGTGCCCGCCGGCGCGAGGCCGTGAACTATAGATGAAAGCAGACCCGGTCAGCACATCGTCGATTGCGGAGCCGTCGAACCAGGCGAGCGATGCGAATCTGTTCGGCCGCGTGCTGCAATTCTGCCGGCTGCTGAAGGCCTCGGGACTCAACGTCACCGCGGGGCGTATCGTCGATGTGTTCCGGGCGCTCAACTGCGTCGATATTCATCAACGCGACGATTTTCGCCTCGCGCTGCGGGTGAATCTGGCTGCCAGCCGCGAGGAAGAGGAACTCTTCGATCGCGCGTTCAGCGTGTTCTGGGAGGGTGAGAAAACCAGCGAACTGAAACCGATCGATCTCACGCTCGAAGACGGCGGCGAGAATCAGAACCAGGAGGTTCCCGAAACTCCGCCCGACATCAAGGGCAGTCCGAAGCAATACACGCGCGACGAAGCTTTGCGCGACAAAGATCTCGTGACGCAATGGCCGGGCGAGCTCAGTGGGATGAAGGCGATTTTGCGCGAGCTGGCGCGCCGCCTTGCGACTCGTCCGAGCCGGCGCTTTCGCGCGTCGCGCCGCGGCAGAAGAATCGACCTGCGTCGCTCGATGCGCCGCAACGTGCGCTACGGCATGGACGTCCTCGAGCTGACCCGCTCGCAGCGTCGGATTCGCAAGACCCGCCTGGCGCTCTTGTGCGACGTAAGCGGCTCGATGGACGTTTACAATCCGTTCCTGCTGCGCCTGATGCTGGGTCTGCAGAAAGGATTCAAGAATTCGCGCACCGCGGTTTTCAGCACGCGAGTGACCGAGATTACGCGCGCTCTACGCCGCCAGTCGGTGCACGAGACGCTCGCCGAAATTGGCGTGCTGGCGCGTCATTGGTCGGGCGGCACCGATATCGGCGCGGCGCTGGCGAATTTCAATCGCGGAATTTTGCGCGAAGGCTCAGCAAGCTCGACCGTCGGAATCATCTTGAGCGATGGCTACGATCAGGGCGATCCCGCAAGGGTCAGGCGTGAGATGCAGGCGCTCAGCCGCCGCACGCGCGCGATCGTGTGGATCAATCCGCTGCTCGGTACCGAAGGATATGCGCCCGTGGCGCAGGGGATGCGCGCGGCGCTTCCCCACGTTGATTATTTTCTTCCCGCTTACGACTTGCCAACGTTGAAGGCGCTTTGCCGGACGCTGGGCGACGTCTAGCCCAGGCGGAAGGAGGAAGAATGAAATACATCGGAGAGGAAATTCTCGGACTGCCCAATCGCCAACTCGCCGCCGGGAAGGGACAGTTCGTCGGCGATGTGCAACTCGACGGCATGCTTTACATGGCCGTGGTGCGAAGTCCGTACGCGCACGCGCGGATTCGGGGGATCAATACCAAGCCGGCGGAGGAAGTACCGGGTGTTCAGTACGTGATGACCGGCAAAGAAGCCTTCGAGAGGATGAACTCGATCACCGAGTCGTACGATACGGCCGCGATGGGGGCAAAGAGCGTCAAGTGGTACGCGCTGTGTCCCGAGCGGGTTCGTTTCGTCGGTGAGGCGGTGGCCGCGGTAGTCGCGGAAGATAAGTACAATGCGCGCAAGGCCGCCGACCTGATCGAGGTGGATTACGAAGAGCTGCCGGTCGCGCACGATCCCGAAGAGGCGATGAAGCCCGGCGCGCCTTTGGTCGAGCCCGATTGGGGCGACAATATCATGGTGACGCGGGATTTCCTGCGCGGCGATCCCGACAAGGCGTTTGCCGAGGCCGACGGAACGATCAGCGGAGTGGTGAAGGCGCAGCGTTATACCGGCGCCGCGATCGAGCCGCGCGGATACGTCGCCGACTACGATCCGTTCAAGGACATGCTGACGTTCTGGGCCTCGACCCAGAACCCGCATCCGATGCGCGTGTTCCTGGCGGAGACGCTGGGAATTCCCGAGACCTCGATCCGGGTGATCCAGCCCAACGTCGGCGGCGGCTTCGGTCTCAAGATTCCCACCTTTCAGGAAGAGCCGCTGCTCGCGTACTTGGCGCGCAAGCTCGCGCGACCGATCAAGTGGATCGAGGAGCGCACCGAGAACTTTTTGGTCGGCGGTCACGCGCGCGAAGAGCGTCTGTATTACGAAGCGGCTTACACCAAAGACGGCCGAGTGACCGGGTTGCGCGCGAAGGTAATCGCCGACGTCGGGGCGCCTTCGGCCCTGGTCGGATGGGGAATGTCGTTCGTCACCGCGTACTGCATCCCAACGGTCTACAAGATCGAGAACTGCCGCGTGCAATTATTCACGGTGGTCACCAACAAGTGCCCATGGAATGCATATAGAGGATACGGCAAGGAAGCCGCGTCGTTCCTGATGGATCGAGTGATGGACGGCGTGGCCCAGGCGACCGGCATTGACCGCGCCGAGGTGCGGCTCAAGAACTTTATTCAGCCCGACGAATTTCCTTTTCCGCAGGTCTCCGGCGCGATGATCGACAGCGGCAACTACCAGGCGACGCTGAGTCGCGTGCTCGAGATGATCGATTATAAGAGCTTCCCCAAGATGCAGGAGGAGGCGCGCAAGCAGGGCCGTTTTATCGGTTTGGGAATCGGACAGGAACTGACGCCGGAAGGCTGCTCGATGCCGCGCTCGACCATGCTCTCGGGCTACGACGGATGCACTGTGCGTGTGAACCCGTCGGGCCAGGTAACGGTGCTTACCGGCGTCACCTCGCCCGGATCGGGAAACGAAACCGGTATCGCGCAGATCGTGGCGGACACGCTCGGTGCCGATATCAAGACCATCAAGGTGCTGCAGGGGGATACCGACACTTGCCCTTATGGCCTCGGCAACTACAGCTCACGCAGCATAATAATGGGCGGTGCGGCGGCGCAGGTCTCGGCGACCGAGATCCGCGAGAAGATGTTCAAGGTCGCCTCCAAGATGCTCGAAGTGGCGCCCGCCGATCTCGATTCGGAGGACGGCAAGATCTCGGTCAAGGGCGCGCCGACTCGCTTCGTGCTGTTTAAAGACGTCGCCAGCACGGTGTATCGCGATTGTTACGGCAAATATGCCTGCGACGTCGAGCCGGGTCTCGAAGCCACGCGCTATTTCCGCCATCCCAACGTTTATCATCAGCCTGAGATCCAGGGCCGCTTCAGCGCTTATCCCTCATGGCCCAATGGCGTGGCGGCCTGTATCGCCGAGGTCGATCCCGAGACCGGCTTCATCAAAATAATCCGTTACTGCGCGGTGCACGACGCCGGCAGAATTGTCAACCCGCTGATGGCGCAGGCGAATTTGCACGGTGGTATCGTGCAGGGCTTCGGCGGTGCGATGTATGAGAATCTGGTGTACGACGAAGCGGGTCAGCTCAAGACCGCTACTTTCATGGATTACACGATTCCCACCGCCGCCGACGTGCCGTCGCTTGACGTCGAGCACATGGAGACCCTATCGCCGTTCAATCCGCTGGGATGCAAAGGAGTAGGGGAGTCAGGAGTCACTGGTCCGCTGGGAGCTTTGTGCAGCGCGGTCGAGAACGCATTGCCTCACTTGAAATTAAACTTCAACGAGACGCCGCTTACGCCCAATCGCGTGTGGCAGGAGATTCAACGCGCGCAGCAGAGGGGAAACTAAGATGATTTCTCAAGAATTCGAGTTTCACGCGCCCAAACAGCTCTCGGAGGCGCTGAATCTTTTGCAGCGCTATGGCGACGACGCCAAGGTGCTCGCGGGGGGCATGAGCCTGGTGCCGCTGATGACACTCGGCCTGCTCCAGCCCAAGGTGGTGGTAAGTTTCAACCATATCCGCGAACTCGATTACGTTAACGAAGACAAGGGCATGCTTCGTATCGGCGCGATGACTCGTCACAGCACGATACGAGCGAATCCGCTGATCGGCCGCCATTGTCCGCTGCTGTCCGAGGCCGCCTCTTACGTCGGTGATGTCCAGGTGCGCCATCGTGGAACCATCGGAGGAAGCGTCGCGCACGCCGATCCCGCGGCGGATTACCCGCCGGTGATGCTGGTAGTCGGAGCGCAGGTCAAGCTGCAGAGCGCCAAGGGCGAGCGCGTGGTCAAGATGGAGAATTTTCTGAAGGGTCTCATGCAGACCGATCTGCTGCCGGGCGAGCTGCTGACCGAAATTCAAATTCCCAAGCTTCCCGACGGCGCCGGTTCGTCGTATCAGCGGCTCCATCGCGTGGAAGGCAACTTCGCAATCGTGAACGCCGCCGCGGTTATCGAGAAAGGCTTCAAGTCGGCACGGCTCGGGCTCGGCGGAGTAGGCGAGACCGCTATCCTGGTGGACGTAACCAAACGGCTCGGCAAGGGCGTCAACGACGAAGCCCTGCGAGGCGTTTCCGACGACGCTTATGCCGCGTCGCACGACGCTTACGGCGATCTCAACGGTGACGCCGACTATCGCAAGGCGATGGCGCGGATATACGCGCAACGCGTGACCAAGGCCGCCGCGGCCAGAATGTCCTGAGCGCGCTTCGTCAAAAACTCCAACCAGCCGCCACGAGGGACGACTATGAAGGTTCCAGTTAAAGTTACCGTCAACAAGAAAAACTACAACGTCGAAGTCGACACCCGCATGATCCTGGCCGACATGCTTCGCGACGAACTGAGATTAACCGGCACGCATATCGGATGCGGGACGGGAAGCTGCGGCGCATGCACGGTGATGCTCAACGGACATACCGTGAAATCGTGCTGCATACTGGCCGCCGACGCCGACGGTCAGGAGATAACCACGATCGAAGGTCTCAGCACCGGCGCCCAGCATCTGCACCCTATCCAGGAAGCGTTCGTGGAAAACCAGGGTCTTCAGTGTGGCTATTGCACGCCTGGAATGGTGCTTTCGACACTCCAACTGCTGACTGACAAGCCCAATCCGACCGAGGATGAGATCCGGCACGGAATCGCGGGTAATCTATGTCGCTGCACCGGCTATCAATTCATCGTCAAGTCAATCCAGGAGGCGGCCAAAACGATCAATAGTAAGCCCGCGGCTAGTAAGCCGGCTGCCGCGGCGGTTGCCAGTCGCGGATAGCGTCGATGCCTATTTTCGAGTATCGATGCGGTCGATGCGGCGCTGAAGTGGGCCTGCTGGTGCGCTCTCATGATCCCGAACCGAGCCGCTGCGATTCCTGCAAACGTGGCCGCCTCAAGCGCGTGATTTCGCGCTTCAGCGTTGGCGGCAGACCCGCAGAAACTTCCGCGTTGCAATCGAGCCCGCGCGACTGGCTCGATCGTCCGGAGCGCTTCGGGCAGGCGATGAAGGCATTCGAGCAGAGCAGCGGTACTCGGTTCAGCGGAGAGCGGGTCGACGACGCGATGCATCGGCTCTCCCAGGCCAGGAAAGCCGCACTCTAGCCTGCGAGTCGAGCGGAGCCGAGACGTCGATACCTAATTAGTCGCGCTCGGCGGACGCGAGATCCTAAGCCGCTGCATTCGGCTTCTGAGCGTGTTGGGATGAAGCCCCAGGATACTCGCGGCTCCGCGATCACCTGAGATACGCCACCCGGTGGCGTCCAGCACTTCACATATGTATCGCGTTTCCATCTCCGCCAGCGTGCGCATCTCGGACGGATTCGCCGCGCCTCGTTTGCTCTGACCGCTCAGCACGAGCGGAGTCGCGAGCTGACGGCCCATGATTTCGCTTCCGATTTCCAGGGTCGAGCCGGTGCTGAGCAAAAGCGTACGCTCGATCACGTTTTCCAATTCGCGAATATTGCCCGGCCACGAGTAATCTTTCAGCACTGCGAGAGCGGCGGTACTGATCGAGGTGACATTGCGGCCCAGCTTGCGGCCATAAACCTGGATGAAGTGATGGACCAGCGGAAGGATATCGTCCATCGTGTCGCGAAGTGGCGGCAATTGGAGACTCACTACGTTGAGGCGGAAGTACAGGTCCTGGCGGAAGCGTCCGGCCTCGACTTCGGCCGCCAGATCGCGATTGGTGGCGGCGATGATCCGGATGTCCAACGGCACAGGTTTGGTCGCGCCGACTCGTTGGATTTGACGATCCTGCAACACGCCTAACAATTTCGATTGGGTCTCGAGCGGAATTTCCGCGATCTCATCCAGGAAGAGCGTGCCGCCGTGGGCCAGCTCGAAACGGCCGGTAGTGCGGCAATGCGCGCCCGTGAAAGCGCCTTTCTCGTGTCCGAACAGTTCGCTCTCGATTAGCTGCGGGCTCAGCGCCGCGCAATCGCACTTGACGAAGGGACGGTCGCGGCGGCCGCTCCAATCGTGCAGCACCCGAGCCAGAATTCCTTTGCCAGTGCCAGTCTCGCCTCCGATCAGCGCGGTCGCGTCGACCTTGGCCAGCGTCATCAGGCGATCCAGCCACGATTGCATCGAGGGCCGAATCAGCAGAAGGTTGCTCGCCGGCTCCGCCCTGGTCAGCTCGAGCAGATAGGCGTTCTCGCGGCGCAGACCTTCCTTCTGCCGGCGGATACTATCGAACTTGCGCGAGTTGGTTACCGCGATCGCGATTTGATTGGCGACGCGCGCAAGCAGATCCATCTCGGCATTGCTGAGTTCCTGCTCGTGGCGGCGGTTTACGTTGAAAGTGCCGATCGGCTTGTCGTCGACCAGCATCGGGATGACCACGCTGAAATGCATCCCCTCGCTGACCAGCGGCAGATCCTCGAAGAAGGTCTTGTCGGTGCCTAAGGTCGAAAAGTATGGCTGGCGGGAATCAAATACTTTTCCGGCCCGGCTGCCGCGATGCGGGATGAACCATCCTTTGCCGAGGCGGCTGCCCTCGTGCAACGCGAGCGCCACGATCTCGAACTCGTCGTGCTCGGGTTCGTAGAGAGCGAGGCTCGCGCGGTCAATGTCCAGAAAGCGGCGCAGGACGTGAGCGATCGTGTCGAAGAGCGTTTCCGGGTCAAGCTTGGTGGTAAGAAGATTGCCAATCTCGAGCAGCAGGTGGGCGTCGTTTTCCCCTACCGCCCAATTCGTGATCTCAGGAGGGTTTGGGCGCGAGGACCCTTGCGCGAGCGTGCGCGGCTGCATAACCGTCACCCCGTTGCCAGGCGAATCGTAGGTCGAACTTCAAACATGCTCAAAACCTCTACTGGAGGACCTCTTCGAAGGCCTCATCGCTCGACAACGCCGCTCCAATAGTGGCTTTTTATTTAGTACCAAAGGACGCGCACGATCAATGAGCCGGCCAGCGAAGCGCTTCTGGGTCTATGTCGATCGAGCGCGAAGGTTGATTGGCCGCAATCCCGTCAATCCAAACTTTTTGCCGATGTCTTGGCCCCGCACAATTGATGCAGGACCGACAGCACGATTTGGGTTCCGCTTTCGTAGCTGCTTCGCTTGATGCTCTCGTTCGGCTGATGAGCTTGTTCGAGTTCGCCCGGCCCGCAGATCAGGGAGTCGATGCCGACCGCGGCGAATTGAGGCCCGTCGGTCGCGAACAGCGCGCCGCGCGCACGGCCGGTGTGCACTACGTCCATAAGTGCGCGCTCGAGCGGGCTGTTGGCGGGCGACGACAACGCCGGCACGATCTGCGGTTCGCTGAACTCAATAGTCGCCTCACGCTGCGAAGACGCATAGTCGTGTTTGTTCAAGTCGCGGATGCGCTTCACGATCTCGCGAAATACTTCGAGTGGTTCGCAATCCGGAAGTTGCCTGTAGCTGATATCAACCGAGCATTGTTCCGCGATAACGTTGCTCGCGGTGCCACCGGAGATCGTACCGAAATTCAGGGTAGTGTAGGGCGATTCGGGAAACATCTCGCTGAAGTCGCGCAGCGGATTTTCGCGAAGCTCCTGCTGATACTGGCCGATAGCCGCAATTGCCTTGGCCGCCACCGCGATAGCGTTGACGCCCTTGTCGGGGATACTGCTGTGGCCGCCGATGCCGCGCACTTTGAATGAAAATCTGACCACGCCTTTGTGCGCGCGGAAAACCTCGTACGAGGTCGGTTCGCCGAGCCAGGCCAAACGTGGCGGTGGTATTTCGCCCAAAATTTCGGTCAGCGCCGGCGCGAGCTTAATCGCTCCCGCCGAGCCGGTCTCTTCGTCTCCGGTCAAAATAAAAACCACCGGCCGCGCAAGCGAAGCAAGATCCAGTCTGGCCGCCACGTCGAGGCAATGGGCAATGAACACCTTCATGTCGGAGGTGCCGCGACCCCATACCTGTTTATCGCCGATTTCGAGCCGCAGCGGATCGCGTTCCCATCCAGGCTGACCTTCGAACGGCACGGTATCGATGTGTCCGCAGATGATTAGACCGTCGGGTTCGGGCGGACCTGCCCACGCAACCAGATTGGACTGGGCGACGCCGTCGACGTCGAAGCGCTGAATCGAAACCCGAAACCGGCTGCGCTCGAAGCATTCGGCGGCGTATTCGATCGCGGCCACGTCGCTCTTGCTGCTTACGGTATCGAACGCTATTAACCGGCGCGCCACTTCATCGAGGTACCGTTGCATGATCTATCCAGTCGCGCGATGCGAAGATCGCGAGGCGCGGAGCAATCGACCTACACCATACTACTACAAGCGCCGGTGTGAAGTCCTTCGCAGCATGTGGGATTTAGCTCGCTCACGAACATTGAGCTTGAGCGGGCCTGCTATTCTGCAGGCCGGCGGCGATGCCAGTCGGTCGCGCTTTGATACGCGTGCGCGGCTCGCAGCACGGTCGCTTCGTCGAAGGGCCTGCCGATAATCTGAAAGCTCACCGGCAATCCCTCGCGCGAAAATCCACTCGGCAGCGCGATCGCTGGCAGGCCGGTCATGTTCGCGGGCCTGGTCAGTCGCGAAAGACTTGCTGCGACGACCAGATCCTTGCTGCCGACACGTACGGATTCCTGGGTCGCAGGTGTCGCCGTAATCGCGGTGGTGGGTGCCACCAGCAGATCGAACCGCCTCATCGCTTCGGCGGTTTGCTCGCACAAAAGCGTGCGGAAGCGCTGCGCCTTGAGGTACTGCGGCGCCGATACCATCGCACCCATCATCAATCGCAGGCGCACGTCGACACCGTAATCCTGCGCACGTTCGCGAATCATCCGCTCGTGAACCGCGTACGATTCCGCCGTCATGATCGCCAGCGACGCGCCCGGCATATGTTTCATCAGCGGGAGCGTTACCTCGTCGACCTGGGCGTCAAGGCCACGTAGCGCCTGAACCGCGCTCTCGAGCCCGCTTTCGATCTCATCCTGAATGTCTTCGGCGAAGAAGCCGCGCAGCTGTCCTACACGAAGCTTGCGAATGTTCGCGTTTAGTTCACGCGAGTAATCTGGCACCGGTGAACCCGCGCTCGACGGGTCGCGAGGATCGGCGCCGGCGATCGCGTTCAGCATCAGCGCGGCGTCCTGCGCGCTCCTGGTAAGCACTCCGACGTGGTCCAATGAATTGCACAGAGGAAAAACGCCGTCGCGGCTGACTCGACCATAGGTCGGCTTCAGGCCGGTGGTGCCGCATAGCGCCGACGGAATCCTCACCGAGCCGCCCGTGTCCGTGCCCAGCGTCGCCATCGCCATCGAGGTCGCGACCGCGATCGCCGATCCGCCGCTCGATCCACCCGCGATGCAGTCCAGGTTCCACGGATTGCGCGCGTTGCCGTAATGCGGATTGATCGAGGTTCCGCCCCACGCGAATTCATGCAGATGCAGCGTGCCAAGCAGTATCGCGCCCGCTGCGCGCAGGCGCGCCACGACCGTCGCGTCGCGCGCCGATATGTGGTCCGCAAGAATCCGGGAGCCGCACGTCATACGCACGCCCGCGATCGCGATAATGTCCTTGATCGCGACCGGAATTCCATGAAGCGGACCGCGATAATCGCCGCGCGCGATTTCCGCTTCGGCCTCACGCGCCTGAGCCATCGCCTGATCGCCCAGCACGGTGATAAAGGCGTTCAACCGGGCGTTGAGTTTGGCGACCCGATCCAGGTGCCATAGCGTCAGCTCGACCGGCGAAACCTTGCGCTCCCGGAGGAGCGGCGCGACCTCGCTGATAGTGGCCGCCGCGAACTCTTCACTCATCGTCTTGCGGCTTCGCTACAGAAAATATCAGAGCGGGCTCGACCTGCCCGGAAATGTTTAGCTCGTCGAGCTGATAGACCCCCTCCAGCATCGTAGCGGTCAGCGCTTCGAGCTGCGCAAGCTCGCCCGCGTCGAGGCGCACGCCGGCACGATCAAGACCGGCTTGCACGATAGCCGCAACCCGCGCCCGATCGATCGACATGCGTAACCTTATGGCTCGAGCTTCACGTGAACGTTTTTGGTTTGCGTATAGGAGATCAACTCCTCGAAACATTCTTCGCGTCCAAAGCCCGATTGTTTGAAACCGCCGAACGGGACGCCGAGGAAGTGGCTGCTCGACGCGTTGACCCAGACGTATCCCGCTTCGACACGTCCGGCGGCGCGATGCGCCGTCGCGAGATCGCGCGTCCAGATAGAAGCAGTCAGGCCCTGCTCGACGGAGTTCACGTCGGCGAACATTTTTTCTTCGTCGTCCCATCGCATCACGCACATGATAGGACCGAAGCTCTCCTCGGTCGCGACCCGCATCGATTGCCGCACGTCCGCGAAAACCGCCGGCTCCATGTAATTTCCGTTCTTGAATCGCGGGTCGCTCGGCGCACGTCCGCCGCACATCAGGCGCGCGCCCTCGTCCTTGCCGATTTGGATGTAGCCCATGACCCTGTCGTAATGCTCGCGCGTGACCAGGCATCCCATCTCGCAGTCTTCGTCGGTCGGGATCCCCAGGCGGATGCGTTTCACCGCATCGACGATCTGCGACAGTACCTCGTCGTGAATTTTCGAGTGCAGGAAAACGCGGCTGGTCGCGCCGCACGATTGGCCGGCGGTCCAACTGAGATTCATGCCGAACACTGCGCCCGCCGCGACCTTGGCCGGATCGGCGTCGGGATAGGCGATCAGGGCGTTCTTGCCGCCGAGCTCCAGCGTCAGATGCTTGATCGTGTCGGCGCCGCTCCGCATCACGGCACGGCCGGTTGGGACGCTGCCGATCACCGCGACCTTGCGCACCAGCGGATGCGCGGCAAGCGCCGCTCCGGTTGCACGCCGGCCATTTAGAATATTGAGCACACCCGGCGGATAGAGATCTTCCAGCAGTTCGGCCAGGCGCAAAGCCGACAGCGGGGTCTGCTCGGGCGGCTTCAGGATGACGGTGTTGCCCGCAGCGAGCGGCGCCGCGATCTTCATCGCGTTGAACATGATCGGATGGTTGAACGGAACGATTCGCACCACCACGCCCAGCGGCTCGCGCGTCGTGTAGTTGACCACGCCCGGTCCCATCGGGATGGTCTCGCCCTTCATCTCGGTCACCAGACCGGCGAAGTAATCCAGGAATGCCGCCGCGACGTTGACGTCGCCGGTCATCGCGCGCAC
>DATJOQ010000514.1:0-12966 GCA_035506935.1 Binataceae bacterium (SeqCode)
ATAATCGTCGAGGGACGCGACAGCGCGAATAACGGCGAGACGGTGGTTGCGCTGATCGACGGTGAGGCTACGGTGAAGAAGTACTATCGCGAGGACGGCGGCCGGATTCGACTGGAGCCCGCTAACGTGACGATGCAGCCGATCTTCGCCTCGGAAGAGGATCTGCAAGTTCGTGGCGTAGTGGTGGGCCTGATGCGCCGTTATCGCTAGGCGGAATGCCTAGAGAATTTAATCGCGCTTGATGCGCATCAGGCCCTATTTTTTCGCCGGCGCCGGCGTCGACCGCAGCTCCCCTCTTCACGCTGCGGCCGTACCGGCGCTCTTCTTGGGAAAGATTCGAACGACAAAACTAGAGCCGCTGCCCGGGTCGGAAATCACTTCAAGACTCGCCCCCAGGCTCTCGACGTGATGCTGCACCAGGGCGAGACCCAGGCCCAGGCCGCGGTCCTTTCTGGTGCTTGAATTCGAGAGCTGCGAGAACGGCTCGAAGGCGGATTTCATCTGGTCCGGCGCGATACCTGGTCCGGTATCGCGGACCTCAAACTCGATACATTCGTTGCCGTTGCGCAGGCAACGGCGTACCGCGATCGCTACCGAGCCTGAGGCGGTGAACTTCACTGCGTTGAGCGCCAGGTTAGTCAAGATTGAGCGGAGCAGGCGCCGATCGCTCTGCACGAATTGGGGCGCTTTTTCCAGTTCGAAGTCCAGCTTCAGTCCCTTACGCTTGTTTGCGGTTTCCAGGACGTAGGTCAAATCCTCAACCAGATCATTAACCGCGATGTCCTCTTCGACCATCGCTTCACCCCCCGCTTGAGCCATCGCCAGGTCCATCAGATTTCCCAGAGTGTGGGTTAGTTCCTGTGCGTTGAGGTGAATCCGCTCAAGGATTTCTCGTGGCTCCGAAGAAAATTCTCTCGCCCACTCGTCGCGTAAGATATCGACGTAACCAAGCATCACCTGGAGTGGGGTGCGCAGCTCGTGCGCCAAATTGGCGAGCGGCTCCAGCCTTACTCCGCCCATCCAGGGCTGAGGATTGCCGCCGTACTGCCGTCCCGCGTTCGCGGGCGAAATCGGTGCTAGAAAGTAATCCCCCAAGACGCTCTCTCCAGCCGTCGCGAGCTGACGAATGGTCAAGTGCCGGAGGCCACCCTGACGCGATCCCGAATTTTCAACAATCGGAAAAAAACCTAGGCGGAGAGGGAAAACTACCTAGAGTGCGGAGGAAAAATACTTAGTGATTTTTTGCCAATTGACCCGCAACTCCGGCCAATTGCGCACCTCGGTCGCAGGAGAAAGGCTCAGCAACAGCGGGAGTGCTCGCGATAACGTTCCGCTAGAGCTTTGCGCACGGACGCCGCGCGCTCGCCGCGTGTGCGGAGCTTAGCGTTCTCCGATCCCAGAGCATTCAGCCGGCGGAGCTCGCCAATGACAGCTTCGAAGAGCAGCGCCAGCGATTTTGCCCGGTGAGCCAGAGCGATAGTGGCGTTACGCAACAATGCTGGGAGCGAGCGGTGATGGCCGGAAACCGAACTGATTCGCTTCATGCCGCGGCCTCAGCTTCAGCTTTGAGCGTCGCGGCTGCGCTGCCGGAGCGCTTCATCCAGGCGCGCACCGACTCAATCAGAATGATCGCGACCACCGCGATGAAGATCATGGTCATCACCGTGTCGATCCGATCGTTCCAGATCTGACGGCCGATTTCCGCCGAGCGCGCGGCGCCCTCGGGAGTGGCGAGCTGCGCGCGCAGCATCTCGGCATGAGCGAGGAAGCCGACGTTGGTCATCGGGCTGAAGATTTTCTGAAAGCCGGCGGTCATCGTTACCGCGACCAGCCAGATTAAGGGCGTCAGGGTGACGAAGGCGTAGCGCGCTTTGCCGCGGCGAATCAGCACGGTAGTGACGACGCATAACGCGACTGTCGCAAGCATCTGATTGGCGATTCCGAACAGCGGCCACAGCGAGTTGATTCCGCCCAGCGGATCGAGCGTGCCGAAATAGAGGAAATAGCCCCATGCGGCGACGATGAGGGCGGAGGCGAAGAAGATGCTCGGATAGGAGCTGGTCTCGCCCAGCGGACGATAAAGATTACCGAGCAGGTCCTGCAGCATGAAGCGGCCGACGCGCGTGCCTGCGTCGAGGGTGGTCAGGATGAACAAGGCCTCGAACATGATCGCGAAGTGATACCACAGCGCCATCATGGTGCGGCCGCCCAGCGAGCTCGAGAAGATACGTGCCATCCCGACCGCCAGCGAGGGGGCGCCGCCGGTGCGCGCATAGAGCGTCGCCTCGCCGACGTCGCTTGCCAGCTCGCGCATCTGCGCGTCGCTCACCGGATAGCCCCATCCGGAGATCTTCTCGGTCGCGGCCACGTTCTTGCCGACCACGCCGACCGGGCTGTTGATCGCGAAGTAGACGCCCGGCTGCAGCATCACCGCAGCGACCATCGCCATCACCGCGACAAACGATTCCATCATCATGGCACCGTAACCGATCATGCGCGCGTCGGTTTCGCGCTCCAGCATCTTGGGCGTGGTGCCCGAAGCGATCAGTGCATGGAAGCCTGAGATAGCGCCGCAAGCAACCGTGATGAAAGCGAAGGGGAAAATCTTGCCGCCGAACACCGGACCGTGGCCGTCGACGAACCTGGTCAGCGCCGGCATCATGGTCGGCGGATGGAGTGCGATGATTCCCACGGCGAGCGCCGCTATGGTTCCAAGCTTGATGAAGGCCGAGAGATAGTCGCGCGGCGCGAGCAAAAGCCAGATCGGCAACACGGACGCAAGGAAGCCGTAGGCGATGATCCAAATCGCGAGACCGGGCGCGTCCATCAGGAAGTAGTGGCCCCAGCTAAAGCCTTCGACGTAACGTCCTCCGATCACCGCCAGGACGATCAGACCAACGCCGAGCGCCGAGCCCTCGACAATGCGCCCCGGGCGGAGCTGGGTCATGTACACGCCGACGATCATCGCGATCGGCACGGTCGCGGCGACGGTCGAAGTCGCCCACATGCTGTGCTTCATCGCGTTGACCACGACCAGGCCGAGCACCGCGATCAGGATGATCATGATCATCAGCACGCCGACCAGCGCGGTGAAGCCGCCGATCGGGCCGAGCTCTTCGCGCGCCATATGGCCCAGTGACTTGCCGTCGCGCTTGAGCGAGCATCCCAGCACCACGAAATCTTGTACGCATCCGCCGAGCACTGCGCCGATCACGATCCACAGAGTCGACGGCAGGTAGCCGAATTGCGCGGCCAAGACCGGGCCGACCAACGGTCCCGGTCCAGCGATCGCTGCGAAATGATGGCCGAAAGTTATCCAGCGTTGGGTCGGCACGTAGTCGCGGCCGTTGGCGAGCCGCACTGCGGGCGTGGCGTTCGCGTCGTCGAGTTCGAGTACTTTGCGCGCGATGAACCCGGAGTAGAATCGATAGCCCAAAGCGTAGATGCAAACCGCGGCGATCACGAACCAGATGGCGTTGGGCGGATGCTCGCCGCGAACGATCGCCACCATCCCGAGGGCAACGGCAGCGAGTACTGCTACGACGGCCCAAAAAATCGCGTGGATGATTTTCACAACTGAGATTTAGAACGGCAAAATCGCCAGCGCAAGACGGAAGCAGTGAGATCGGCCGCAGCTACTCCTTACCAGTGCTATCTCTTCGATAGAGTCGACGGGCGGTCTAGCAAGCGCAAAGCAATACTTTGATGTTAGTATTCTGAAGCCTCGTTCTCGGCAACGGTCGACCGCGATATCGCCACGATGCAAGCAAGCGTAATAGTGCTGTCCGCGCCCAGGGGGGTCGCTCAACTTACTTACGAAGTACCGGAGCCGCTGATCGACGTCGTGCGCGCGGGCCATCGCGTGCTGGTGCCGCTTCGCGGGCGCAAGATGACCGCGGTTGTGCTCGATATCGGTCAGGATTTGGGGGCACAAATCGGTGCGCTCAAGCCGATTCTCGAGGCGCTCGAGCCGCAACCGCTGCTCGATCGTGCTCATCGCGAGCTGCTCGTGTTTTTAGCCAGCTACTATTTGGCGCCGCTGCCCGAAGTTTACCGCATGGTGATTCCGGCGGCGCTGCGGGTTGAAGCGCGAAGCCATTTCAAGCTTGCGCGCGAGCCTGATCCGCTCGAACTGGTGGCTTTCAGCGCGGACGAGCGGCGCGTGATCGAGGCGATCGGAAAGCGCCCGATGACGATGCGGCAGTTGAGCAATCTGGGCGAGCGGCCGGCGCTCAACGCTGCCTTGTCTTCGCTAACTTCGCATGGACTGATCGAGCGCCAGAGTTCGGTCCGCGGGCGTCATCGCGAACCCGGAATCACGATCGTCAGGCTGTGCGACGGCGCGCCAGACGCGAAGGTTCGCGGAACCAAGCAGAAGAGCGTGCTCGCGCAATTGAAGTCAGCGCCATCCGGGAGCATCGCGCTCGATCAACTCGAAGAACAATTGCCGGGCGCCAAGACTGCGCTCAAGCCGCTGGTCAAACGGGGATTGGCAGAACTTGTCCAACAATCGAACGAGCCGGAATCGGCCGCAGTAATCTCCGAAGCCCTGGAGCTGAATCCCGAGCAAGCCGCCGCGTTCAACAGTATCGCTCCTGCGATCGAGGGATCGCGTTTCGAAACCTTCCTGTTATGGGGCGTTACCGCGAGCGGCAAGACCGAGGTCTATCTGCAACTGGCGGCGCGATGCCTCGAGCGCGGACGGCAAGTGCTGATCCTGGTGCCGGAGATCGCGCTGGCGGATCAGCTGGTCGAGTCATTTCGTGCCAGGTTCGGCTGGATGGTGGCGCTGGCGCATAGCGGGCAGAAGCTGAGCGAGCGATGGTCGGCGTGGACCGCAGCAGTGAGCGGACAGGCGCGAATAATGATCGGGCCACGCTCGGCGATTTTCGCGCCGATCCAGGAGCTCGGGCTGATCATCGTCGACGAAGAGCACGACCCGACCTACAAACAGGAGGAAGGCGTGCGCTACAACGCGCGCGACCTGGCGGTGGCGCTCGGCGGGTTCAGCTCATGCCCGGTGGTGCTGGGCTCAGCGACGCCGTCGGCCGAATCTTTCAACAACGCGCGCGGCGGGCGTTATCGATTGTTGGAGTTGCCGCGGCGAGTGCAGGATCGTCCGCTGGCGGCGGTCGAGATAATCGACCTGCGCAAAGAGTTTCCGGCTAACGCCGAGAGTGATTCGCGCGCGGGAGTTCCGCGAACAGAGGCGCACAGACGCGCGGCCGAGGCCAACGCTGAATCCTCGCGTCCGGCGCCGCTCTCAAGCGCGATGGTGGAAGCTTTGCGCGCGAATCTTGCGGCCGGCGGCCAAAGCCTGGTGTTTATCAATCGCCGCGGATACCACAATTTCCTGCAATGCCATCTGTGCGGCACGGTGATCTCGTGCCCCAATTGCAGCGTCAGCATGACGTTTCATCTGCGCGACCGCTCGCTGCGATGCCACTACTGCGGCTATCACGGCGCGGCGCCCGAAGCGTGTCCTGAATGTCGCGGCTTCGGACTCGAGGGCCAGGGTTTCGGCACCGAGCGTTTGACGGCGGCGCTGGCGCAGACGCTGCCCGAAGCGCGAATCGAACGCCTCGACGCCGACACCAGCCGTCGCAGCGGCGAACGCGGCCGCATACTGGGCGCGCTCAGGCGCGGCGCGGTCGACGTACTGGTCGGCACCCAGATGATCACCAAAGGGTTCGATTTTCCGGGCGTTACGCTGGTCGGCGTGGTGGTGGCGGATCAGGCGCTCAACATGCCCGACTTCCGCTCGGCCGAGCGCACCTTTCAACTTTTGACCCAGGTCGCGGGGCGCGCGGGACGCGGCGAGCGCCCGGGCAAGGTGCTGATTCAGACCTACGCGCCGCATCACTATAGTATCCGCGCGGCGCAAGCGCAGGATTATGCGCGCTTCATCCGGCGCGAGCTCGAGTTGCGGCGCGAGCTGATGTATCCGCCGTTTGCGCGTCTGGCACTGGCAAGAATCGAGGGAATCGAACAACGCGCGGTCGAGGAAATTGCGGCTCAGAGCGCGGCTATCATGGGCCGCTTGGCGAGCCCGGAGGTGATACGTGTGCTGGGGCCGGCACCGGCGCCGATCGAGCGGCTAAGAAATCGCTACCGATGGCAGGTGATGCTGAAATCGGCCGCGCGCGCCGAGATACGTCGCGTGCTGGAAGCGAGCCGCGCGGAATTGACGCCGCTGCTCGAGCGTCGCGACGTGCGAATGACAATCGATATTGATCCGGTAAACATGCTTTGACTTGTGCTGATGGAGCAAGGAACGCCGAGGCTTTGAGTCTACCGCCCGCTTGCACAAACGATTTCCGACAAGCGGAGCGCTCTGATAGATTTAGTTATTACCTGAGTACAATCGATGGCGCTGCTTAGAATTCGTAAATTTCCTGATCCGGTGCTGAAAGAAGACGCCAAGCCGGTCGCCAATATCGACGGCAAGCTCAACACCTTTGTCGAGAGCATGGTGCAGACCATGTACGCTGCGCCCGGAGTCGGCCTGGCCGCGCCGCAGGTGGGCGAATCCAGCCGAATTATTGTGCTCGACGTCGACCATGAGCATCCCGGCAAGCATCTGCTCAAGCTGGTGAATCCTGAGATCATCAAAAGCGAGGGTTCGATCGTGTGGGAAGAGGCGTGCCTGTCGGTTATCGATTACACTGCCGACGTCAAACGCGCCGCCAAGGTGCAGGTGCGCGCGTACACGATGGATCAGCAACAGATCACGATCGACGCCGAAGACCTGCTCGCGGTCGCCTTCCAGCATGAAATCGACCATCTCGATGGCCGGTTGTTTATCGACCGTGTCAGCCGTATCAAGCGCGAGCTGTATCGGCGCAAACTGCAAAAATTGATCAGGGAAGGCAAGGCCGACGCTGTGCCGCCTTCCCAGGTCAGGATCTGAAATCGCCGCGACGCCGCTCAAAATAGTATTCATGGGGACGCCGGCACTGGCGGCCCACATCCTTGATCGCCTGATCAGTCACAAGGGCCCCGAATTCGAGGTGGTCGCGGCGGTGACGCGGCCCGATCGCCCGCGCGGCCGCGGCCTTACGCTGGAAGCCTGCGAGGTCGCAGCGATGGCTGAGCGATACAACCTTCCGGTTCTGAAGCCCGAAAAAATCCGCAGCGAGGAATTCCTGCGCGAGCTCAAGAGCTTCGAGCCCGACCTGCTGGTGGTTGTGGCGTACGGCAGGATTCTGCCGACGGCGGTGCTCGAGGCGCCGCGCCTGATGCCGGTTAACATCCACGCGTCGATTCTGCCTCGCTATCGCGGGGCGGCTCCGATCGAGGCCGCGCTTCTGGCGGGCGATCCCGTGACCGGCGTAACGATCATGCGAATCACCGAGCAGATGGACGCCGGACCAATTCTATTGCAGCGGGAAATTCCGATCGCGCCGGAGGAAACTCAGGCGACGCTCAAATCAAAGCTCGCCGAGCTCGGCGCGCAGGCGATGCTGGAGGCGCTAGCCCTGTTCGCACGCGGCGAGATTCGCGAACTGGCGCAGGATGAAAGCCAGGTGAGCTACTGCCGACCGGTGAAAAAAGAGGACGCGATTATCGACTGGCGGATCGACGCGAGGCAGATCGAGGCGATGACGCGCGCTTATAATCCGTGGCCGATCGCGCGCACCAAACTCGGCGGCCAGGAGCTGCTGATCTATCGCGCGGCGGTCGAAGATCGCGGCGAGAGCGACAATTCGCCCGGCACTATCGTGCGGGTCGAGCCTGTGCCGCTCGTGCAATGCGGTATCGGCGCGCTCAGCCTGCTCGAGGTTCAGGCTCCCGGACGCAAGCGGATGGCAGCAGGGGACTTCATGCGCGGGCGCCGCATAACTGCAGGCCAGCGCTTCAGCCAATAATCGAGGCCGCTGTGAAAAGATCGGCCGCCAACTCCGCCGCGCGACCACCCCGCGCCGCCGGGCCCGGCTTGGATTCCCGCCGCACCGCGGTTGAGATTCTGATGCGGGTCGAGCGCGAGCGCGCGTTCGCCGACGTTCTGCTCGGCCATCGCCTGCCCGATTTCGAACCACGCGATCGACGGCTAATCACGAGCTTGGTCCTCGGCGTACTCGCCTGGCGCGGGCGGCTCGATTACGAGCTCACACATTTATGCGCCCGCGACACCGCGACGATCGAACCGGGCGTGCTCACAATTCTCCGCATCGGTATCTACCAGCTTCGATTCCTCACACGGATCGCCAGGCACGCCGTGGTCGACACCTGCGTTAACCTGGCTAAAGAAAATGAGACGTCGAGGGCCGCCACGGGCCTGATCAACGCGGTGCTGCGCCGCGCCGCGCGCGAGCAGGTACCGATGCCGGAGCGGAATCGCGACCTGGTCGGCTATCTGGCCGTTGCGGGATCTCATCCGCGCTGGATGGTCGAGCGGTTTATCGAATGGTTCGGCGCGGACCAGGCCGAAAAACTGATGGCGGCCAACAACGCAGCCGCGCCCAACGTAATCAGGCTGAATCGGTCGCGCGGAAGTCGAGCGCAGTTAGTAGAGCGCTTACGCGCGGAAGGATTCGCGTTCGATGATCAACCGCGATTGCCCGAAACGATTCTTCTAAAGAGCGCAGCAAACTTCGAGTCGCCTGCCTATCGCGAGGGGCTGTTTCATGTGCAATCGGAGGCGTCGCAACTGGTCGCGCGACTACTAGCTCCTGGTCCTGCCGCGACGATTCTTGATTGCGCGGCCGCGCCCGGCGGTAAGACAACCCATCTGGCGGAGCTGGCGGACGAGCGCGCGACGATCGTCGCGGCGGATATCAATCGCGCGGGATTGAGGCGAGTGCGCGCGCTGGCCGATCGTCTGCAGCATCGCAACGTTCGCGTGATCGAAGCTGATATGTCGTCGTCGGCGCCGCTGCGAGCGGGGCGATTTGACGCGGTGTTGCTCGACGCACCGTGTAGCGGTCTCGGCACCTTGCGCGAGCATCCGGAGATCCGATGGCGGCTGAAGTCTGGCGATTTTGCACGAATGGCCGCGATCCAATCGCGGATGCTCGACAATGTCGCTCCGTTGGTGCGTACCGGCGGTGTATTAGTCTACGCGGTGTGCAGTTTCGCGCCGGAGGAAGGCGTTGGCGTGATCGAAAAGTTCCTCGCGCGTAATCCGGAGTTCACGCTCGATCGCACACCGATCATGGCTGACGGTTTCACGTTTACGCTCGACCCCGACGGCTATCTGATCACGCGACCCGATCGCGACGGGATGGACGGCTTCTTCGCCGCGCGGCTCAAGCGGGCGTAGCTCTTTGCCACCGCATCAAGGATGCGTACTCTGTGAACTAGGATGAACCGAAGCTGCATGATCGCGCCCTCGATTCTCTCCGCGGACTTCGCTCGCCTGGGCGATGAAGTGCGGGCGGTTGAGGCCGCCGGCGCAGATCTGATCCATTTCGACGTGATGGACGGGCACTTCGTGCCGAACCTTTCTATCGGCATCCCAGTGCTGGAATCGCTACGCAAGGTGACAAGCCTGCCGCTTGACGCTCATCTGATGATCGAGAATCCGAACAAATATCTCGAAGCGTTCGTCAAAGCGGGAGCGAACTCGATTTCGGTTCATTGCGAGGTCGTAAGCGATCTGAGGGCGATCGCCGATCGTATTCGCCAACTTGGCGCGCGCGCTTCGATCGGAATCAATCCCGAGACCGATCCAGGGCGCGTGCTCAAAGTCGCCGAGCATCTCGATATGATCCTGGTAATGAGCGTGCATCCGGGTTTCGGCGGACAGGAGTTTATCCCGGCGACGCTGGGCAAGTTGCGCGATATCCGCGCCGAGCTTGATCGCCAGGGTCTTGAGCTAGACGTCGAAATCGACGGCGGCATCAAGATCGATAATATCGCCGAAAGTGCGGAGGCCGGCGCGAACGTGTTCGTGTCCGGTTCGGGGATTTTTGGCCATCAGGATTACCGCGCGATCATTTCTGAGATGCGCGCTCATGCGGCGCGTCACGGAGTGGTCCGGTAGTCAGGATGCGCCCTTCTACCGGCGTGCGCCCTGATGCTATAAAATCGGTTCGTTTGGTGTCAGGCAAAAGGGATACGGGGTGTAGCTCAGCCTGGCCAGAGCACTGCGTTCGGGACGCAGGAGTCGCTGGTTCAAATCCAGTCACCCCGACCAACCCTCCCCGGGCCGCGCGCCGATGACCGCAATTTTGATCGTGTTCGCGTATCTCTCCGGTTCAATTCCGGTCGGCGTGCTGGTCGGCCGTGCGCGTGGGTTCGATCCTCGCACGGTTGGTTCGGGAAACGTCGGGATGACCAACGTCGCACGCAGCGGCGGAGGCAGCGCGGCGGCGCTTACCTTCGCGGGCGATATCCTCAAGGGGTTCATTCCGGTGATGGTGGCGCGCGCGGCGCATCTGGACACCGCCGGCCTCGCGCTGGTCGGACTGGCAGCGCTGCTGGGCGCGGTCTTTTCGATATTTCTGCGCTTCGAGGGAGGTCGCGGCGTTTCAACCTCGCTTGGCGTATGGCTGGCGCTGGCGCCACTGCCTATCGTGATCGCGTTGGGTGTTTTCGGCGTGATGCTTGCGATGCGCCGGATCATGTCGTTGGCCTCGATCGCTGCCGCGATCTCGCTGCCGATTATCGTGACGTCACTTTCATATCCGCCGGAATACATCGCGCTCGCGGTGGCGATGGCTCTACTGGTGTTGCTGCGCCATCGGGCGAATATCGGTCGCTTGATGCGCGGGCAGGAACCGACCTTCAAGATGGGCCAGCGGTCGGAGAGCGAGCAGGCTACTGGCGAGCAGTTCCAATAATGCTCATTGGCTGTGCTGACGCCGGATTTCTGGGCATGATAGATGGCGATTCGAGCGCGCGCGAAACCTTTACGCTGGCATCGGGCTTGCTGACTTGACGCCGACTTGCACTGGTTCGCGGCGACCGTGAGCTTGCGCTATAGTGACTTGGGGTGGAGGGTGCGAGGCGAGCGCCTACTGGAAGGAACAATATGAAGAAGGTTGAGGCTATCATCAAGCCGTTCAAGCTCGACGAGGTAAAAGAGGCGCTCTCAAGTATCGGTGTGCAAGGTCTCACGGTCAGCGAAGTAAAAGGATTCGGACGGCAAAAGGGACACACCGAGCTCTACCGTGGCGCCGAGTACGTGGTCGATTTCTTGCCGAAGGTTAAGCTCGAAATAGTTGTGCCCGATGAGCTCGCGACCCAGGTGGTCGAAACGATCGAGCGCGCGGCCCATACCGGTCGAATCGGCGACGGAAAGATCTTCGTCATGCCGATGGAAGAGGTAATCCGAATCCGGACCGGCGAGCGCGGCAGCAGCGCGGTCTAGGGTTCGCAAGCAGCAATATCCGGCTTCCAGCCGCTTTTCGCGTTATCCCGAGCCCAGCTAAGAATCTCAGTCAGCCTGCGTCGCATGGTCGAAACAGCTTCCTAGCTGACGTTTGCGGCCGCCACGAAACCTTGCGCACCCTTGTTCGGACCGTCGGTGACCTCGACCTGGGCTCCCTCTGAATCGGTGCTGATAATCCGTATTGGAGTGTTGTTATCGAGTTCCTTCACGACGAAGCTCTCGCCCATCCCGCCCAGCATCGCCATCGGCCCGCCTTCCTTCTTCATGCCTTTGACCTTTTCGTAGGTAGCCTCGTCAGGATAAAGCTTCACGGTATGGTCACTGCCGACGGCGACGACCCGATGTTGGCATCCAGCGGCGACAATTACGACGAGCGCAACGAGCGCGAGCATGCTTAAGCGCGAATATGGCATGAAGTCTCCCTCTGAAGCGTAGATTTTAGCCAAATCACGGCTCGCAGGCACATACCTTTGCGCTTCGTTCGCATTGAGGGTCAGGCGCCTTGAATGCTGCAGTCAATATTTCATGATGGCAAAATTGCCGAGGTTTTTGACGCGTGATAAATCTTTGGCTTGCACGCTTGGGGGTAAATCGTGGCGGTGCGGCGATGTCGCGCGGCGTGGCTCGCGTTCCCTGAGACCATTTTGGACGATCGGGCTGATACCCGGTTATCGATGAAGCTGATCGCAAATCAGACACGGCTCATCGTGGGGACGCACACGATTCAATAGGAGGGATTTTGTCTCTGGAACAAACTGCACCGTCGATGGCCGAGAGCAAGCCTGCGGTCACGATGGAAAAATTGGTCAACCTGTGCCGGCGGCGCGGGCTGATATTCCCTTCGAGCGATATTTACGGCGGCCTCGCCTCGACTTGGGACTACGGTCCTCTTGGCGTCGAGCTAAAGCGCAACGTCAAGGAAGCCTGGTGGCGCGAGATGGTGCAGCGGCGCACCGACGTGGTCGGCCTCGACGCCGCCATCCTGATGCATCCGCGCACCTGGGAAGCCTCGGGTCATTTGCAGAATTTCGCCGACCCATTGGTCGACTGTAAGAGCTGCAAGCAGCGCTTTCGCGCCGATCAGTTGAGCGACAACAGCGGAAAATGTCCCGCGTGCGGCGGTGAGTTGACCGAGGCGCGCATGTTCAACCTGATGTTCAAGACCTTCATGGGGCCGCTCGAGGACAGCGCCAACGCGATCTACATGCGGCCCGAAACCGCTCAGGGCATCTTCGTCAATTTCTCGAATATCGTCGACACGCAGCGGGTCAAGCTGCCCTTCGGCGTGGCGCAAATCGGCAAATCGTTCCGCAACGAGATCACGCCAGGCAACTTCATCTTCCGCACCCGCGAGTTCGAGCAGATGGAGATGGAATTCTTCATCCCGCCCGATGCGGCCGAAGAGGCGCGATGGTTTGAATACTGGGTCGAGCAACGTTTCAATTGGTATATAAAGTTCGGCGTCAAAGCCGACCATATCAAGCTGCGACCGCATGCCGCCGATGAGCTGTCGCATTATTCGCGCGGCACCACCGACGTCGAATTCCGCTACCCGTTCGGATGGGGCGAGCTCGAGGGAATCGCCAAACGGGGCAGCTACGATCTCGATCAGCATGCCAAGTTCAGCGGCA
>DATJOQ010000515.1:0-15012 GCA_035506935.1 Binataceae bacterium (SeqCode)
CGCCGCCGGCGACCAGCACCTTGCCGTTGGGCAGCAACAGCGCCGCCGCCTGGGCGCGCGCGATGATCATGTTGTTGCCGGTCGCGGTGAAAGTATCGGCCGCTGGATCGTAGATCTCGGCGCTCGACTCCGTCACCATGCCGGGACCGAAGCCGCCTGTAATCAGCACTCGGCCTTTCGGCAGTAACGACGCCGTGGCGTTGCTCCTGCCCGCGACCATCATGTGCGTGGATTCGGTGAAGGTGTCGGTTGACGGATTATAGAGATCCGCCGTGTTGGTACCGCCGCCCGCGATCAGCACCTCGCCGTTGGGCAGCAGCGCCGCGTTGGCGAAGCGCCGCGCCGACGTCATCATGCTGGAGCTGGCGGTGAATGTGTCGGCAACTGGATCGTACAACTCCGCCGTGTTGAGGTTGCTGCTGCCGTTATAGCCTCCGGCTATCAGCACTTTGCCGTTGGGTAACAACGTCGCGGTCGCGTCCTGACGCGCCGAGATCATAGTGTGCGTGCTCGCGGTGAAGGTCTTGGTCGCGGGGTTGAACAGCTCCGCGGTGTTCAGCGTTCCGCCGCTGTTCAAGCCTCCCGCCATCAGGATCTTGCCATTCGGCAACAGCGTCGCCGTATGCTCCGCGCGGCCGGAGGTCATGGTCGGCAGCGGAGTCGGCGCGAACATCAACGGACCGCTCGGGCCGGTTTGCACCAATGCCGTCACGATGGTCGAGGCGTCAGGGGCGGTATCCTGCGCCGTCACGCCGTTGGTGGTCAGCAGATTATTGGTGCCGCCTAAGCTGAACGCGCGCGACTCCATCGTCAGTCCCTGCTGTCCCGACATCGCGTCGCCGAACTGAGTGGTTCCCGCGCTGGCTGACAGTGTCCCGGAGCAGTAGATTATCGGCGTGCCGAAGTTCATGCCGTCGTAAGTGCCGTCGGCGAGATCCGCCGCCAGCGCCGTCACCAGCCCGCCCGGAGAGCCGGGGCAGTTGAGCTGATCCTCGTTGATGAAGCCGCCCAGGATCAGAGCCGCTCTGCCCGCGTCGGTGCCCACTCCATTGGTGGTGAAATCGGGTTGGAGTAAATTCGGATCGGAGTTTATTCCGTACGATTGTTCGATCGAGCTCTTCGCGTTGGTGAGCTCGCTGGCGAAACCGTCGACGGTGGCGCTGCTTACCGCCTGCGCGTCGACCAATGTGCTCAACGGCGTGACCGAGACTCCGGTTTGATCCGATTCGAGGCTCGAGAACAACGCTCTGATCGAACCCGGTGAGCTGATCGTGGAATTATCCTCTTCGCTGGCGAACGTTCCACCCGATACGACTACGCGCACTGGCCCGCTCTGCTGATTCACATAGAGCGCGAAGTTGCCGTTCATATCAGTCGTAGTAGTGCCCAGGATCGCGTTATTCGTGCCGTCACTGTTGACCGAGTACACCGTCACAGTCGAGGTATTCATCGCTCCCTGGTAGCCCTTGCCGCAGATGCATTCCTCCAGCATCGTGCGCCCGTTGCCACAATCGCACGCTTCGATGACCGTGGTGTGAGTCGGCGTCGGCGTCGGCGTCTTGGTTGCCCCCGTCGCGGTCGTAGTCGGGGTGGCTGTCGGCGTCATGGTGAAGGTCGGCGTTAGGGTGGCGGTCGGCGTGGGCGTCACGCTGATGGTCGCCGTCGCGGTCCTGGTCGCGGTGCCCGTTGGCGTCGCAGAGGTCGTCGCGGTTGCCGTAGTGGTCGGCGTCAGCGTGGCGGTGGTCGTGGGCGTGATGGTTTGAGTCGTGGTTGCCGTAGTCGTCGGCGTTGTGGTGGCGGTGGCTGTCGGCGTCAGCGTGGCCGTGGTTGTGGGCGTGATGGTTTGAGTCGTAGTCGCCGTAGTCGTCGGCGTAGTAGTCGCGGTGGCTGTCGGCGTCAGCGTGGCCGTGGTTGTGGGCGTGACGGTCTGAGTCGTAGTCGCCGTAGTCGTGGCAGTGGTAGTCGGCGTTACGGTCATGGTCGACGTAGTTGTCGCGGTGGTGGTTGGCGTCACGGTCGTGGTCGACGTCGGCGTCGCGGTAATGGTTGGCGTCAACGTGGCTGTGGTCGTGGGCGTTGCCGTCGTGGTTGCCGTGGTTGTCGCAGTGGTGGTCGGCGTCACGGTGGTTGTTGCTGTAGATGTCGCGGTAGTAGTCGGTGTTACCGTCGCTGTGGTTGTTGGCGTTGCGGTCGTAGTTGCCGTGGTCGTCGCAGTGGTAGTCGACGTTGCTGTCGTTGTCGCGGTAGACGTCGCAGTCTGAGTCGTGGTCGCCGTCGCAGTAGTAGTCGGCGTCGCCGTGCGCGTCGCGGTGACGGTTAAAGTTGCCGTCGGCGTCCCGGTCGCTGTGGCCGAAGGAGTCGGAGTTCTCGTCGTTGTGGGGGTTCTGGTGGGAGTCGGCGGCACGACGCCAATCCCGGCCAGCTCAACGCCTAGCGTTGCCTGCAGAGATTTAATCGTCAACGCGCCCGATTGCGGGCCCGGTCTGAACGGACTGAAGCTTACTGACGCGCTGCACTGGGCATTAACCGCCAGCGTGCTTGGACAATTGTCGGTAAACGTGAAGGGTCCCAGCTGGCCGGAGATTACCAGGTTGGTGACGGTCTTTGGACCCGCGTTCTTGATCGTAACCAATGCGGATGAGCTCGTTTGGCCATCGATGACTCGCCCAAAATTAATCGAGGTCGGCGAAACCACCAGTTCGGTCGCTGCAGTGGCGAGGTTGGCGTATGCGAATGAAGAAAGGATGACCAAAAGGATAATTTTACTACGCATTGTTTATGACTCGTTTTGCCTGGAAATAATTGGCGAGCGGCGTTCCCAGTCTGATCTGAATACAATGAGTTAATTAAGATTACAAGTAGCTAAAATATCGGTCAAAAAGTAAATAAAGCCGTCAATAAGTTGTGCTGTACTAAAAGCGTGGCGAAAGCTTATTCGCTTTCGCTACGCAAACGTGCGGCAGGCGAGGTTGCGATTCTCGAGATGGTGTGAGGCAGGGTTTTTGCCCGCGCCTTGGCCAACGCCCCAAGGCCGTTGGAATTCCGCGGGCTCCGGCATGAGGGTGAGATGCGGGCCTTTAACTGGGCGGGAAAAAGATTGCTGCTTTGCTAATCTGCGCCCGCTATTTCGGCAGGCGAATATGTGGGCGAACAACTGCGCGAGTACTTATGCGCCGGTTGTCGCGCGACTAAATGTGGAAGCGAACGAAATAATCTCTAATCTGAGGTAACGCGCCACGACGGCCGGCTCGGTTCGCGCTCCTTCTGCTTGATATCGAGCACGGAACTCTTGGTTCCGTCGACCAGCACGACTCTAGCCTTGTAGCTTTGATAGACCACGCGCCCCTTGGCTCGCAGGTAGGCCGAGCTCAACGGATCCAGAGGATCGTCGACCGGCACCTGCACGAACCACAGGCGCCGATAGCGGCTCCTCAAATCTTCCACCTCCTCGAGGCTGCGAATGCTCGGCAAGCCGCGGAACTTGTCGAAAAAAATCGGCGTGCCGCGACCGCCGTCGTAGGTCAGCACCTTGCCCATCATCGTGCAGGTGGAATAGTCGACGTCCCGCCGCGCGTAGAACTCGAACACGTGCGGGATGGTGACGATCAGCGCGTCGCCGGGCGACCATGCATGAGCGGCAAACAGCGCTGCGCCGCGATAGTCGGTCTTATATACGCCGATGCGGCCGCCGACGATCGGCACGTCCGGGTTAATCGACAGGCGGTAGGTCTGCAGGAAGTAACCGTTGGCGCTGATCAACAGCACCAGCACCAGGAACGCCGGCGTCTCCCATCGCAGCGCCCGCACCGACCACATCCGCTGAGGAATGTTCAGAGCCTTGACCCGATCCCAGAATCGAAAGCAGATAGCCACCGAAATCAGTACGATCAAACTATGATAGTTAGTGGAGTAGCGAATAGTGTATGCCGGCAGGAATTCGGTATAGCAAGTGAATAATGCGAAGAACATCACGAACAGGTAGCGGATACCCCGATCCTTCCAGCAGAAGGCGATGCCCCCGAAAATCACCAGCGTCATCAGGAAGAAATTCTCCTGCAGCAGGCAATTGGTGATATAGAAGCCCGGATCGTAAGTGGTCGGATCGAGGTACACCAGTTGCGGCGTGCTGACGTCGGCCAGGCTGACCCCGATCTGCAGATAACTGGGCATCGAGGCGAATTGGCGATGGATCAACTGCAATACCACGATGCATGACACCACGAAGAAGCATCGCCACAGATGCCAATCGCTGATCCAGTCGTACTCGCCCCATTTCATCGCGAACATGCAGACAAACATCGCCGGGATCAGAAATCCCGAGCCTTCCCACGACAGGTAAGTGACGATGAAAGCGATCGAAGCCGCGGTCATATAGCCGCGCCTTATCGGCCGCGTGCGAATCGCTTCGTAAAAAGTCCAGATCGTTAGCAGCGCGAGAAACTGTTCCTGCGAAGGATAAAAGCCATTGCGGCTCCACCATACCGCGGTGGGAAGACATGTGTAGATGGCTGCCGAAACCACGCCCACGCGCCAGTCCACGATACGGTAGCCGACCCAGGCGACAAGCCCGACCATCAGGATGCCAAAGAACAGCGAGTGATAGCGCAGCGACGCTTCGCTAGTTCCGAATATCGACCGCACCGCCGCGATACTGTATGACGTCAGCTCGTAGGTCGTGGCGACCTTGCGGAAGCTGCCGAGCTTGATAAACGGATAGCCGGCGGCGAGAACTCCGTCGGAGTATTGCATGACGCCGAACTCGTCGACGTCCAGCGAAACTGCCGTCAGATTCGGCGCGCGCAAATAAGCGCCAAAGATAATCAGGCCGAGAACAACTGCGACCTTCCAGTAACGTGCATATCTCGATTTCGTCGGCAGCGGCTGCGGTTCGGCGATCTGCGCTGAAGAATCGCGTCGCAGGGAAAACAGAAACACGATCAGCTTGACCAGCGCGAACAGCAGTATCAGGCCCGCCGTGATGCTGGGCGTGTAGCACCAGTCGGGATCGAAGCGCACGTCGCACGACAGCACCAGCAGCAGCAATGCGGGTCCGAGCACTACCAGATGACTCAGCGCGTCGGCATTCCAGTGTTGCGCGCGTGAGCGCCCACTGATCTTTGCCGCGAGCATCGGCATGGTTATCCACAGCAGAAAAATGACGCTTAGCGTTGCGCCGAGTGTGACCGCCCACAAGCGGATTTCGCGCAAATCCTGACTCGGCGCCCATGGAGGATTCTTACTCGCCGCCTGCGGCAATACTCCCCAGGGAGGATCGCCGTATTGGCCGACCACGCGCGCATTGATCGGCTGCGTGCCTCCAGGCGAACCATTCAATATTTGCCAGTCAGGACCGCTGCCGATTCTCAAAAACTGCCCGTTGGGCAGATTCCTTACGACTTCCGATAATAGCGCCGCCTGCCCGCTCTCGGCCTGAACGCGACAGATGATCAAGTTGTCGCCGCGCTTTATCCAGCTGCTGATATCGTAGACTATCGAGACCGGCGTGGCGTGCACGGGCGGCGCGGGCGGCGGCGGATTTGCCGGAAGCGTCGCCGGCTGCTCGAGCGTCGTAAAAGGATAAACCGCTTCGAGTTGGCGCGACGACGCGGTTGTCGGCGCGGTGGGTGGCTGCGGCATCGTCGGAAAGACGCTGCGCGGCGCTTCGTTCGCGTGCGGAACCGCCGGAGCCAATAACTGCTTGCCCGCCAATCGATTTACCGCGGCCGTGACTGGCGGCTCGATCGCCGACAAGTCGGGAGTTTCCGATAACGGTCCATTCTCTGCGTTGCGGCTGCTGAAGCCCACGCTCGCCGCGGTCTCAGACGTCGCCAAAGCTAACTGCAACGACTGGAGATCGACTGGTTGCGTGAACGCAAGTTTTCCATTGACCAGGATGTCGTAAGGCCCGGTCGCCGCGACCGCCATCCACACCTGCTGCGGCAGCCAGTTCTTGAGCTTGAGATGATACGCAAACGCCGCTTCACGGCCGGTCAGTTGTGGCGGCGCGATCCATTTTCCCGCCGGCCGCGACTGCAGCAACCGTGGATCGAACCTGATCGACTGAACCGTGGAATAACGCTCGCCGCTGCTGCCTGTTCGCGCGAAACTCCAGAAAGTATCGTCGAGCCCGGGATCCACCCATTGAAAGCTGCCAACGATTCCGTCCGGGGTGCCGGACGCGCGCCAGCTCGTATCAGAAACGAACTCCTGCAGCGGAGAATCCGGCAGGGCATAGAAGCCTCGAACCTTGATCTGAGCCGCTCCCGGAAAAGAAATCCGGTTCGAGTGAATTGCGATTACATTCTTTCCCGGATGTAGAAAGGCCGCGATCTCGTATACGTTCGCCGGCCGTGCCTTCACCAGCCAGCGTTCTTCGAACCGCAGTGTGTTTACGTACAAGTCGTAGTTATCCGAAGCGGTGACCTCGACCCAGGCACGATCGACTCGCCCCGGAAGATACAAGGTCTTGCGGAAATACCCGCTCTGCGATCCGCCGGGCGATTCGATCCATTGCGCGTCGCCAAAATCGAGTTGGTATGATCTCGGCAGCGGAACCACCAGCGTGCGTCCGATGAAATAGGCTATCATCAGGGCGCAAACGGTCACGATGGCGAAAGATACTCTGCCATCGGAGGTTTTCAGGTATGAAAGGAATCTGTCGGGACGCTGCATATTCTAAGGACCAACCAGTGCGGTCAAGGTTCGCCGCGCGAGCTTCTCATCCAACGTCCATGCGCGCCGGTAGGCTATGTGGGCAGCGCCCAGATTACCCAATCGCGTTTGCGCATCACCGTAATCGCAGTATAGGTCCGCTCGCAGTTGAGGATCGCTTGTCGAATCGAGCAGCCGCAAAGCAAGATCGGAGGTCTGCTGGTAGCGGCCAACCAGAAAATAGCCGCGCGACAGGCATAGCGCCGCCAGCCAATTATCCGGATCGAGCGCGCGTGCGTTCTCGAAAGCCGCCACCGCAGAGCCTGTAGCGCCGGCGCCCAGTAAGTTCTGACCATAGCTGGTCCAGAGTTCGCTTTCCCGAACGCGCATCCAATTGCGATAATTATCGTGGGTCGCCGACACCTGATGGTACTCGGCGATAGCGGAAGGGTAATCGCCTTGCGCGACCAGCAGCTCGGCGCGGTAGATTTTATATTCGAAAGTAGTGGTCTTCCCTGAATTGGAGTCAATCTGACCGATCCGGGCATACAGGTCCGGGCTCAACTGATACCAGGGATCCAGGCGCATCGCCCTGCGATACCAGCCGATCGCATCGTCGACTCGCCCTGTCGATACGGCGAGCGCAGCCTTGTCAAGCTCACGTTGAGCGCGGACATGGGAGAAACAAAGAGTCGAACCCAGCGCGAACAACACGACCGCGGTTATCAAAACCGTTTTGTACCGTTGGCGGCGATTCAAAAGCTGAAGGCCCGAGCTGAGGGAGAACACGCCCGCGGTAATCGCCGCATACCAGCCAAAAGCCAGGAAGTACCACGCGGTCCACAATCTCTCGAACAGCGAATCGAAGGTCAGATAGCGCCATCGTGCCGGCTCGATCCACGGATTGGGCGGCAGATACTGCGTGATGAAGTAAACCGCGAGCTGTGCCTGGGCGGCCTCACTCGATAATCGTTTCAACAACACCGGATCGTAGAACGCGACCTGCATCATGGCGGTCAGCGACAGCGCCAGAAGCGCGATCCCAAAGAGGCAGAGAGCGCGCGCGCTTTTGAATTGAAATGAAAGGATCCAGCCGAGGATCAGCAGCGCGGCCAAAGCGCCGTACGAAAAAAAGATGGCGTGAGGCGGAGAATAGGTCAGCGGACACCATCGAAAGCCGCGCATCTGATTGCTCAATGGAAAGTTAAGCCATTTGCAAATCAGCACCGCAGCGATGAGGCTAAGGCCGAGCAGCCAGGTTACGACTTTCAAGTTGCCTTCCTCTGCGCCTGCATCGCGAACCTGGCCAGCAGCGGTCGAACGAAGCCTGCGCCTTCGCGCAGCAGTTGGCGATCCGTGCCCGAGATCGAGCCGAGCGAGACCAGCGCGATAACATAGATCAGTGCGGAAGCGGCGCCGACCGGAATCAGCAGCGACCACGAGCTGTTACGAAAAGGATACAGCACCAGGGCCATTCCCAGGCTCGCGAGCGCGGGCCGCCATAGCAGCATACTGAGATTCAGCTTGATATCGTCGAGCCACAGCCGCTGCACCGACAACACCACGATAAGAATTTCGCTTAGCAGAAAGGCGATACACGGTGCGAAAAATCCGAGGAACGGAATCAGGCAGAAATCCAGGGCGACTCGCGCCAGGAACGAAAGCGCCACGCTATTGAACAGAAACCGCTGGTCGTTGCGTGCGGTCAGCACGAACTGCAGCGGATTACCGACAAAGAACGGCAGAAACCCAACGCCAAGCAGTTGCATCGCCGGTGCCGCCGGCTGATAGCGCGCGCCGAGCAGAAAAGTAGTCAGCTTGCCGGAGACGATAAGGAATCCAGTTGCGATCAGAAACCCTGCGAACAAAAAGAATTTGATCCCGCGTTCGTAAGCGGCCTGGAATTGCTCCCGCGAGTCCGGTGAACTCGCCAGACGCGAGTATACCGGATAGAGCGGGATCGATATGGTCTGCGGGATGAACCGCAGCGCCATGGTGATCCTGTAGGGACCGCTGAACAATCCCACCGTTCGCAAATCGGTCAACCAGGCCAGGATGATCACGTCCACCTGCTGCGCGAGCATTCGCACCATCGTCGCGCCGCCCACCGGCAGCGAGGTCACGAACAAATATTTCCACAGGCGCGGATTCCAATCCATGCGCGGACGGACGTAGTAGTTGAGCACCAGCCAGCGGTAGAACCACCATTGAATCAAGTTGGGGATCAGATGGGCGAACACGATACCCGTGAGACCCATCCCCGCGCGCAGCGAGAAGTAGATCAGCGTGAGAAACAGAATTTTGTGCAGCAGGAATCCGGCCGCGTGCAATTCGTTGTCTTCCTGCGAGCGCAACACCGCGCCCCAGCAGCCGCAAGGGAAATTCGACAGGCAATTGATCCCCATGATCGCGGTCAGCAGCTTGACCTGCGAGCTGAAATGAAAGAACGGGATTATCCCGCCCATGACCAGCCCGACGCCGATCGATAGCAGCCACGACAGCCACAGCGCCCCGCCCAGGGTCTCGGCCATCCGCTCGGGGCTCACCGCCAAATCGCGCATCAGAATATTGCTCACGCCCGAGTCGGCGACGAACTGAAAGAACATCGCGAAGGCCAGGATGAAAGAATACGTCCCGAACATCGAGACGCTCACATAGCGAGCGACCAGAATAATCGCGACGGTTTGCAGCAAACCGCCAATACCAACGGCGACTCCTCCCGCAAGCAGATTTTTGACGATTAACTCGGACTGCTTCACGGCATTGATGACGAGTGCGTTAGATAGTGTGAACGTCCGCGGAATTGATCAATCACAAGCAGCCGGCCGCGCAGAGTTGATAATCGCAAGGAGTAATTTCGAGAGCGATAAATCACCGGCGAGATTAACCTAATCTATTGATGCGCCAATGAGGGACTGTTGTTCTGATGCCATAGCGTCGACCAGTAGCGCGCCAGCATGCCTGGGCGCCGCGCGCCTCGATTCGCCGCATTCCACGGACCGAAGTGGTTCTCGCTGATAACGTCGTTGTCACGCAGTTGCAACTGTCCGACCGTCACGATCTGCTCGCCTGGCTTAACCCCGTCGAGCAATTCGGTATAGCCATCGGCAATCAGGCCGCGACGCACCTCGCGCAGATGCACCTTGCGCTTATCGTCGACAATGAACGCGCTTACCCGGTCGCCCACGGGATTCATCAGCGCCACGCTCGGAACCGCCAGGACATTGCGCGTGCTGTCCAGCCGGACGTAACCCGTGAGCCCAGGCTTCAACCGCCAATCGCGATTCGACATCTTCACGAATACGTTAAAGGTGCGAGTCACCGGGCTGACCTCGGCTCCGATCTTGGTTACCTCGCCAGTGAAAGATTCTCCCGGATATGCGTCCATCCCGACGACCGCGGACATTCCCATGTAGACCGAGCCGAGCTTGTCTTCGTCGACCCCGACCACCATCATCGCCGGCTGGATGATACCAAGTTCAATCAACACCTGGTCGGTGTGAGTGAACTGACCGGGATTGATCGCACGCTCGAGCACGACCGCATCCGCCGGACTGCGAATCGTCGTATTGGCGAGATTGATCTGCGCCGACACCAGCGTTTGATAAGCCTGCGCCTTGGACGCCTGCGCCGCCTCGAGCTGAACTATCGACGCCAGCTGATCCTTGTACAGACGTTCGATTCGTTCGAGCTGATGGGCGGCGTGCTCATAGCTCTCGTTCGCGAACTTGAGCCGCGCCCTGTACAGCGTATCGTCCACCCTGACCAGCAACGACCCGGGCTTGACCATATGTCCGAGATCCACCGGCACATCGAGCACCCGGCCGTTGACCTTCGCGGTAACGATTGTATAGACGCTCGGCTCGATCGCGCCGCTCGCGCCAATCGACTCGTGAAGCTGATGAAAACTTACCGGCAATATCTGAACCGGAATCGGCAGACCCACTATCCGCGCCTTGCTGCCGTCCGAGTGCACCAGGTAGACCACCAGGCGCGCCAGCTCGAAGAACACGACCACGCCGAGCACCAGCCCGATGAGTAGTTCGTAGCGCTTCTCCCAGGCGGCGTTACGCCATTGAGCAATACTCATCTTGGGTTAAAGTCACAGACGATAGCGAAGATTCGCGTATTCAATTATCGAGCAGATAGGAATGCGCGGAGCCGACTATCGGTGCCAGCCGCGGATTGGTTAGGTCGGTTTCGTAAATCTCGAGGAACATGGCGTCGGCGTCGAGCGCCTTGATAGCCGCGCTCCACAGGCTCAGACCCATCACGCCAACCATCTGATAGCCGGTATTCACGTAGGCGGCGGCATCCGCTACGCCCGAATAAATATAGGTTGCCGAAAGGCCATTGCTCTGGGCGATGAAACGTCCACGGCCATAAACCATCTCGCCCTGATTAATCAGATCGAGTGATAGCTGACGATCCACCGTGCTCCCGGAAATCCGCTTGCCGTCGTCATCGATCGGCGGGAAACCGCCGGGCGCAAACATACCCGCAAACTCGCGCTCGGGGAACGCCGCATTGAAAGCCGCCGCAATATCGAGCCAGGCGTTTTCCACTTTGGTCCGCGTATAGCCGATCGCCAGCCAGTTCTTGGTATCGTTGTTACTCAGACACTTCCCCCCATGGATCGGATTCTCTGCCGAATTCGACGGTAAGAGAGTATCTCCAGTTTCATAGTTGATTCCAGTCAGCTTCACGTGGCTTACCAGCGAATTCGAGCCGTACTTGGCGCCGAAAGCGGCAACGAAATCCTCCCACTTGGCTAAAAACACTGGGTCCCACGGCACTGGAATCGTCACGATCGAACAAAAGGCTGGGCCCCAGGCCTTGTCCCAGATGAAATTGAACCCTTGCGCGCCCTCGACGTAAAGCCAGGAAGGCGTCTTCCAGCCGGCCTCCACGTTGATCGATACCTTCTTGTCTTCCGCCGTGACTTGCTGGATCAGCGCATCGACCCCAGACCAGTCGTAGACCCCGTCGGCGGGTTCAACCGCACTCCAGCCCACGCGAATCGCTATTCCATCGATGCGGGCATTGGTAAGGATCGTTTTGGGAATCTGCTCACCGATAGCCGGCAAATCGTACACGCCGTTAATTGACGGGCCCTGCGCCGCCGCGGGCATTACAAACGAAAGCGATGCCAGCGTCGCGAGCGCGTAAAATCCCGGCAACAGAGTTGTAAAGAATCCGACATTTCGCGCGCCCTGTATATCTACACGCACATCGATACTCTCTGGCTATCTGGCGAGGTATTGCCCGAAAAAAATGATTGCTTTTCGCGCGCGATCGCTTGGCTCATTATCGCGCAGTAAGCTTGGTCAGCACACCAGACGTTTCATGGCTGAGCAAAGTAAATCAAAGCTAACAAGAAGGGGCGAGTTTGTCGAGGTGCCGACACCTTTAGAATGATGAAAACCCTTGTCCCGCAACGATTTCGTGAATGCCAGCTTTTAACGATTCGGCGTGAAGTTTTGGTTATTCCTGATAGCTGCGGCGCGAAAGCTCGGTATAGCGCTAATCAATATCCTTTGGCAGTTCGCGCCGCCGCCGGACCGTCAATTGATCGTCTGCCGGATCCATTGCCAGGCACCGCCGGCCAGGTTTTGCAAATCGGCGTATTCAAGCCGCTCGAGTTGGGTTGCGCCCTCCACCGAGACTTCCGCGTTGGCTTGCGCCACCTGCGTCATCACTAGCTGCAACTCGTCGATCACGCCCTGGCGGCGTTGCGCTCGCGCGAGCATCAGATCCTGCTGGTCCCTGAGGTAGGCGCTCTCCGCGATCGCCACGTTTCTCGCGTAGTCGTCGATTCGTCCGTAGACCGTGGTGATCGCGGAGCGGATCTGCAGATCGAGTTGCTCGTGGGAGTCCTTTTCGTAAAGCAGCTTGTCCTGAGCCTCGCGCGAGGCGGCGCGCCGCTGGCCGAAATCCCACAGCGGTATCGAGACCGTGATATAGGCCTGAAATTCAGTAGGGCGGCGATGCGCCTCGTTGCCGTTGAAATAGTCGAGGTCCTCGGCGCCGGCAAATTTGGTATGAAGCTCGGCGGTAGGCAGCAGATTGGCCTGCTCGATCTTCACTTCCTGTTGCGCCACTTCGATCTTGGTGCCCTGCACGCGCAGCGCGGGATGAACCGGCATCACGCGGCCCAGAAATTCCTGCAGGCTCGGAAGCGTCGGCAACGGCAGCTTGGTGTGGTCGAGCGCGAAGGCGTAATCACTTCCGCGGCCCATTAGCGTGCTGAGCAAGGTGCAGTAGCTGTTCATGCTCTGGCGCGCGGCGACCTGGATTTTGCGGGCGGCTTCGAGCTGGGCGCGCACGATATCGATCTGCATCGGCAGCGCCAGCCCGAGCGAGACCTCGGCACGCACTATCTTGAGCTGCTTTTCGTGCAGCGCGACGATCTGATCCTGCAAATCCGATTGATCGCGAAAAGAAGCCGCGTTGACGTAGGCCTGCGTCACGTCGAGGATCAGTTTTTGAGCTTGCAGTATGCTCAGCAATTCCTGTTCGGTTAGCACCGCTCTGGCCGCTGCAACCACCGGAGGATTGTTGAGGCCCATGACGCTGCCTTCTTTGTACAGCGGATAATTGACGCCGACTTCCTGGATTGCGACTGGCGCCCAATGGGCATTCGGATTGTGAACTATCGCGGCGGCGCCAAAACCGTTCTCGGGTATAACCAGATGCAACGTGGTGTAGGGCGCCGCGGGGAATCCGTTGACCTCGTACAACTGCAGATTGCTGCTCAGGTAGGGCAGCGTGGAACCGCGCTTGACGGTGATATCTTCTCTCGCCGCTTGAACTAGATGCCGGTAGGCGGATAATCCCGGGCTGTGCGCCACCGCCTCGTCGATCGAGCGCTGCAAAGTCAGAATCGGAGCGCCGATTGCCGTTGAAGCTAAAGCCGTTACCAGGCCCAAAGCAGCCGCGATTAAATTGAATCGCTTCATGAGTTCTTCCCCGGCGCGACGTTGTTGACTTGAACCTTCTCGTTATCGCGCAGACCGGATTGACCCACCGTCACCACCTGCTCGCCTTCGTCCACGCCCGACAGCACCTCGGTCATCCCCTCGCCGACCATCCCGTAGCGAATCTGCCGCGCGTGCACCTTATCGTCTTTATCCACCACGAAGACGGTAGCGCGATCGCCCACCGGATTCACCAGTGCGCTACTCGGAACCGCCAGAACGGTGCGCGCCGCCGCGATCCGCGAGTATCCGGTGACGCCTTTTTTAAGCCGCAGATCGTGGTTCTCCAGCCGGATATAAACGCTGAAGGTGCGCGTCGTATCGTTGACCTTGGAGTCGATTTTCGTGATCGTGCCGTTGAAGGTAACACCCGGAAAAGCGTCGGTCGCGACCTCTGCATTCATCCCCAGGTAGACCGCGCCGATTTTGTTCTCGGTCACCTGCGCCACCATCATCACCGGATCGATGATGCCGAGCAGGATCAGTTCCTGGTCGACCTTGGTCATCTCGCCGGGATTGATCGAGCGCTGCAGCACTACCGCCGGCGCCGGGCTCAGCACCTTGCAATTGGTGAGATTGATCTCTGAGCTGATCAGGTTATCCTGCGCATTGGCCTCCGCCACGCGCGCCTCTTCCACCTGCACCGCCGAAGCGAAGCTCATCTTCTCCAGCGACAGCATCCGCTGTAACTGATTGTGCGCGTGCGTGAAGACCACCTTGGCTGCCGCCAGTTGCGCTTCGTACAGATGAGGGTCGAGCTGCACCAGCAGGGCTCCCGCCTTGACCACCACGCCGAGGTCGACCGGGACGCTCACCACCCGGCTGACGACCTTCGCGGTCAGGAAGACCGGCATACTGGGCTCGATATACCCGCTCGCGCCCACCGTTTCATGGATCGTCTTGACGCTCGCCGGCGCGGTCTGCACCGAGACCGTGATCGGATTGACCGCCGCTGTCTCGGGCTTTTCGGGCTTATCGGCGTCGGCGTCGACACCGCGACAGGCGAGCAGACTGAGCGTGGCCGCAGCCGCGAGCGCAAAGAGTATCGAAAGCGAGAAGCCCGCCTTGGTTTCAGCTATTCCGGGAGACCACCTTCGTCGATTCTTCACCTGCCCAGACTTTCTCCCGTCAGAAATTGTCACGATATTATCTCCATCCCGAGCCGGCGCTCAGGACAGCACAAAAAGGTCGCGGCCGAATCCGTATCGCGGAGGGAACCTGAAGCTAAAAACGCGTTCGACTACAAGCACCGTCGCACCAGCCTCGTCACCGGTCTAATCAGGCGAGCGCAGGCACCCCCATGCCTTGCACGAGCCTTATATCCGTTGAGCGATATGGAAGCAACGCCGCAGGCGAAAGTGCCGGCGCGCCGGGCACGATGCGC